>RFIQ01000024.1 GCA_003695565.1 Planctomycetota bacterium
GTGGTGAAGCGCCAGAAGGTCGATCGCACGATTCGCACGATCGGTACGATCGAGTTCGACCAGAGCAAACTGGCCACCATCGCTGCCTACGTCGACGGTCGACTGGAGCGGCTGTATGCGGATTACGTCGGTGTCCCCGTGCAGGAGGGCGACGATCTGGCGTTGCTCTACAGTCCAGATCTTTACACCGCGATGGTCGAGTATTTGACCGCCATCGAGCGTTCCCAAGCCAGCCGTTTGTTGGACCAGTCGCGTTTGGTGATGTTGGCCGAGGAAAAGCTGCGGGAGCTGGGACTGACCGAAGAGCAGATCGAGGAGATACGCCGTAGCGGTCAGATCCAAGCCCGAATTCGAATCAAGTCGCCACAGCGCGGTACCGTCATCGAGAAGCCGGTGGTCGAAGGAGATTATGTCAAGACGGGCCAGACGATCTACCGTGTGGCTGACTTGAGCACGGTCTGGTTGATGTTGGACCTGTTCCCCGATGACGCTTCGGCCATCCGGTTCGGCCAGGAAGTGGAAGCAGAGCTCGACTCGGCACCCGGTATCGTTTTTACCGGCCGTGTGGCCTTCATCGATCCAACCGTCAACCCGCGGACTCGAACCATTCGCGTCCGCGTCGAGATGTTGAACCTGGATGGCAGATTGCGTCCCGGCGACTACGCCACCGCCCGGGTCCGAGTCCCCGCCATTCCGCGCGATGTGGTCTACGATCCTGCGCTGGCTGGGAAATACATCAGTCCCATGCACCCACAGATCATCCGAGATGCTCCGGGGAAATGTCCGATTTGCGACATGGATTTGATTCCCACATCGCAGCTCGGGTTTTCCGACACACCGTTACCGGATGAAACCGTAATCACAGTTCCGCGCAAAGCCGTGTTGATGGCGGGCGGCAACAGTGTGGTTTACGTGGAAACAGAACCCGGGCGTTTCGAGATCCGGCGGGTCACGATCGCTGCGTTGACCGATGATCTGGCTATTATCGCTGGCGGGCTCAAACCTGGTGAGATCGTTGCGACCGATGGCAATTTTCTGATTGATTCCCAGTCGCAGTTGGCGGGCAACCCTTCTCTTCTCGACCCAAGCAAGGCTCCCGAGTATCCCCCAGGTCCGCTGGAGTTGCCCGAGGTGCTACCGGTGGTCCTGTCCGGTGCGGCAGGCCAGATGCTGGACTCGGCCGCCCAAGCGTATTTCGAGATTCAGGCCGCATTGGCGGCCGATGCCGAGGCGCCCCGGGTGGCCGTCAACCAATTGATCCAAGCTCTCAGTCAAGTGGCTGCATCGGGTGCGATTCGCGATGCCGAATTGCTGCAGGATCTGCAAACATCGTTGGACGCGGCCGAGCACCTGCCGTTGTCCCTGGATACGGCTCGGTTGGCCCTGCGGCGCATCAGCCACGGCATGCTGCGCGTCCTGAATCGATACCGTGGCCCGCAGACAGCGGTCTCCTTGTTTCATTTCTACTGCCCGATGGTGCCCGGCGGAGGCGGCGATTGGATGCAGGCAGACCCGGAATTGAAAAATCCTTATTGGGGCAGCCAGATGTTAACGTGCGGCGAATTGGTGCGCAACATGGGCCAAACCTCCTCCCAGTCTGTGGACGTCCTGCCCACTATCGCCAACCCGTTCGACGGCATGCCGTTGCAGACGTTGGAGGCCGGGGACGACGGCGAGGGGAACGCGGCCACACCGCATGATCGTTGACATGCATTGATTCCAATATCGATAACCGCGTTTGAACTGAACTTCGTAAGAGTCATCGAATGTTGTTGCATCGACTAATCCGATTTTGTACGCGCGAGTCGTGGCTCGTGGTCCTATTGTCCATTGCATTGGGCGTCTATGGTTGGATCTGTTTTCGCCAGGTGCCGATCGATGCCATTCCAAATGTTGGGGAGAACCAGGTGATCGTCCTCACCTCCTGGCCCGGACGCTCCCCCAAGGACATCGAGGACCAGATCACCTATCCGTTGAGCGTATCGCTGCTGGCCGTCCCCGGAGCGGAGTCCGTCCGCGGCAAGAGCCTCTTCGGGTATAGCTTTGTTCAGGTAACCTTCGCCGACAACGTCGATTTCTATTGGGCCCGCAGTCGGGTCTCCGAGCAACTCGGGGTCGCCGCCAAGGATCTACCGGAGGGCGTCACTCCCCAACTGGGCCCAGACGCGACCGGTTTGGGACAGATCCTGTACTACGTGCTGATTCCACCGCCGGAGGGCATGTCATTGGAAGAGCTGCGCAGCTTGCAGGATTTCGTCATCAAGTTCGAATTGCAGAGCGTGGATGGCGTCAGTGAAGTTGCATCCATCGGCGGTTACGTCCGTCAATATCAGGTCGAGGTCGACCCGGACCGACTCCGGTTCTTTGGCGTCACCCTCGATCAACTGGCCCAGGCCATACGCAACTCCAATTTGGATGTGGGCGCGAAGACGGTGGAAACGTCTGGTATGGAATTTATTGTGCGGGGCAAGGGGTTCCTGGGATTCGACGGGGACACGCAAAAAGCGATCCGCGACTTGGAACAAACCGTGGTGCTTCAACGCGAGGGTGTTCCCGTGCGCGTGCAGGACGTTGCCGCGGTTCAACTGGGCCCCGATTTTCGCCGAGGGGCGCTGGACTACAACGGAGCCGAGGCAGTCGGTGGTGTGGTGGTCATGCGTTTCGGTGAGAACCCCAGCGATGTCATCCAGCGGGTCAAGGAGAAGATCCAGCAGATCGAACCGTCCCTGGACGGTGTGCAGATCAAGCCGATTTATGACCGCACGGGGTTGATCCAGGAGACGATGGCTACCTTGACTCACGCGTTGCGCGACGAAGTCTTCATTACCTCAGCGATCATCCTGTTGTTCTTGCTGCATGTTCGCAGCAGCTTGATCGTGGCGCTGTGCCTGCCCCTGGCCGTGTTGATGTCGTTCATCGCCATGCGGTACGTGGGGATCGAATCAAACATCATGTCCTTGGCCGGCATCGCTATCGCCATCGGCACGATGGTCGACATGGGGATCATTGTTTCGGAAAATGTGTTTCAGCACCTGGCCGAACAACGTTCCATGCCACCGCCCGCCCCATCCACGGAAGCCGCTGGTGGAGGGCCTTCCAATGCGTCACTGGGCGAGGATGCATTCGACGTTCAGGCGGCCCTGAAACGCCGCCAGCGGGCTGAGCGGGAACAGCAAGCCGAGACGGTCTATTCGGCCGCTGTGGAAGTGGCTCCCGCGGTGGTCACCGCCGTGTTGACGACGATCGTCAGCTTCTTGCCAGTGTTCTTTCTAACCGGCCGGGATTACAAACTGTTCGCCCCATTGGCGTTTACCAAAACGTTTGCAATTGCCGCCGCCCTGATTACGGCGGTGACCATCGTTCCCGCATTGTGCCGCCTGTTTCTGCGCGACGCGCGGGGTACGCGGTGGACTGCTGCGTTGACGGCAACGGGTCTGGGGGTATTGATGGGCGGTACGGCGTACTTCGTGTGGGGAGAACGTGTGGCCGAAGATTGGCACTTGCACCCCGGCGTGATCGCCATGTTGGTCTCTCTGGTGGGGGTCTGCTTGGGATGGCAAATGCAACGGGAAACGGTGCGCCCGCTGGAGGAGATTCCGACCAGTCGCCTGGTGCATTGGCTGTACGCCGCGCGTTTGCGTTACGCGTTGGACCATAAAGCGATTGCGCTTAGTTTTTCCGGGTTCCTGCTATTCCTGGGCGCCGGTGCATGGTTCGGCATGCCTCGTTTGCTGCAGCCAGTAGAAGGCGTCGCCGCCAGATTGGGCGCGGACTTGAATGCCGTGCCGGGGTACGTGACGGCCAAGCACTTTTTGGGGGGCCTGCAATCGGATGATTGGATCGCGTTGGACGAGGGGAGCTGGTTCTACATGCCCACGCTCTATCCTGCAGCCAGTTTCACCACGGCGATGCAGATTCTTCAAACGCAGGATGTGCTGATCGGCCAGATCCCGGAGGTGCGCGACGTGTTGGGCAAGATTGGACGCGTCGAATCGGCATTGGATCCGGCACCTGCGGCGATGGTGGAGACGTACGTGATGCTCAAACCGCGCCGAGAGTGGCGTGAAGGCATCACTCCGCGCGATATCTGGGATGAAATCAATCGCGTCGCCACGTTGCCAGGAGTCACCCCAGCGTCGGCTCTGCAACCCATCGAAGGCCGAGTGGTGATGTTGCAAAGCGGCATCAAAGCCCCCATGGCGATTCGCATCTACGGCGACGACTTGCACGCCTTGGCCGACGCCGCGCGCTCGGTAGCGGGACACTTGAAACAGTTGCCCTTGGTCAACCCGGCTACCGTCAATCCGGACATCGTTTTGGGAAAGCCCTACGTGGAGTTCGCTGTCGACCGAGAAGCATCGGCGCGCTACGGCATGAGCACGGCGATGGTCAATCAGGTCATTGAAACCGCCTTGGGGGGCATGAATCTGATCAACACCGTGGAAGGCCGGGAACGATATCCGGTGCGCATTCGATACACGCGTGATCTACGAGAGAAGGTGGACGAACTGGTAGATCTGCCAGTCGTGACTCCGGCCGGTGCCACGGTTCCCCTGGGGGAATTGGCTCACCTGGAAACGACTTGGGGGCCGGGGGCGGTCAACAGCGAGAACGCTCGACTGGTGGCGCATGTCGCCTTTTCGACCAGCGGTGCGCTGGGGGACTTGGAGTCGGTGGAGCGGATCGAACAGTCGCTGCTCGACGCGCAGAAGTTGCCGGAGTCCGATCCGCAGCACTTGCACCTGCCCGCCGGCTACTCGATCGAAGCGGTGGGAAGTTTTCGCAACCAGGTCGAGGCCAACCGTCGCTTGATGTGGATTATCCCCATGGTGCTGCTGGTCAACTTGTTCTTGATCTATTTGCAATTCCGCAATATTCCGATTTCATTAGCCGTCTTTTCCGGCATCCCGGTGGCGTTTGCCGGCGGCATGCTCGCCGTGGCCTGGATGCATGTGGAGTTGAATACCGCTGTTTGGGTCGGATTCATCGCTTTGTTCGGCATCGCCGTCGATGATGGCGTGGTGATGGCGACCTATATCCATCAATTGCTTTCCCGACGTCGCATACGCTCGGTGGCTGACGTGCGAAACACGATTTACGAAGCGGGGCTGAAACGCATTCGCCCTTGCGTGATGACGACCGCAACCACCATCGTGGCGTTGATCCCGGTGATGATTTCCAGCGGTCGTGGAGCCGACGTCGCTCGGGCGATGGCCTTGCCCGTGCTGGGAGGAATGCTGGCCGAGCCGCTGACCAGCTTCATCGTGCCGACTTTGTACGCGATGTATCTGGAAACCAAGATGCAATTGGGGTTGTACGACCCCCTATGGGAAGGAACCGATACGAAGGATTCTCTGCCTGCTGGGCAGGCAGCCTGAAAGTTTGCAAGGAGGAAAGAAGTATGACACGCACCTATCACCGACATCGGTCACCTCGGACGGCCGGTCCCAGCCTGGTTTCCAAACCAGTGAGCGACTGCCTGCCCGGCGCGACGCCCCACCATGACCGCTGCCCAGGCAATTCTGGGCCGCTCTGTACCGCGACTCCAGATCGTTGGTTTTACCCAGCCACCTGGGGTCGGTGCGGGGCAATAGTAGGAATGCTGGCCATGGCGATTGTCAATACGTGCGCGATGCAGGTTTCAACTCAGGCGCAGGATTTCGCTGCACACTCGATTCCCTTTGGGACGGAGTCTCTGGTGACCGAACTGCCTGCGGCCGAGACGAACGCGTCCATGGATCGATCCTCGCAATTCGCTCCACTGAGCTCCGCTCCCGCAGCCTCGCAGCAGGCCCGGCCGGAATACAACCAATTGCGCCCGATCCCTTCTGTTGATCTGAGCGCTGTAGAATCGTCGCAAACGGTGCCGAGCGGAGGTGCCGGTGGCCAGGTGCAGGAGTTGGCGAGCTGTTCGATCGATATCGACCAGGTTACGTGCCGGCTGGTGCTGCGGAAAGACGGGATCCGCCTGATATCCTCGGGCGCCCCCCAAACCACGCCAACCTACGCTCGAGGGATCTGTCTGATTCAAGCGGCCGGAGAGCCGAAAAGGTACCGTTACGACCTACTGCCCGCCGAGGACGGGTCTCTGACGGCTCCGGCCGATCTGACCCGGTTGGTTGGGCGGGCCGTCACCGTCGGTCTGCAATTGGTTGCCGATGCGCAGGGCGACCAGATGAGTCGACGGTTGCAGTGGAGCGTGTTTGTCCCGCCCGACGAAGCCATGCTGGCTGAAGCAGCCATCGCACGGCAAGCGACCTGTCCGGTGTCCGGCCGGCGTCTGGGGAGTATGGGCCAGCCGATCGCCGTGCCTCTCGCCTCGCGCACCATCTATGTTTGCACTCCGGCCTGTCGGGACAAATTGTTGCACGACAAGGGGATATTCAGTCTGGATTCTTCATCCTTCATCGTTTCGTCGGCGACAGCGGACGATCAACCTGCCATCGACCGTCAGGGGGTCTGTCCAGTCATGGATGAACCACTGGGCGGGATGGGGCCTCCCATCAAAGTCCTGATGGGGGACCAGGCTGTGTTTCTGTGCTGCCGCGGTTGCATCAAGAAACTCAAGGCGGATCCGGTGAAATACCTGGCCAAACTACACGCACAGGGAGGAGGGAACACTGGCAACATAAGGTAAAACACGAACTTGCGACAACAGTTGAGCGGCAGCCGCTGCATCACTGACCGGCAAATCAAATCACGCGAGGGTGGCGTCCCCTCTGACGCGTCCGCCCCATGGGATCGGGCCGACATGGCACGTCATCCTCGCCCTTCAACACGTCTGGAATGGCATCGACGCGATGCGAATTAGGAGGCTGGTCGGATCACCTGGTCAGCCGGACAGGTAGCTATTGATTGCACAAGGAGCAAAAGATGAAAAACGCACATTGGTTGAATTGGATGATCGCTCTCGGTATCGCTTTGGGTGTCGGTGGCGTGATGCGGGCCCAGGATGCACATACCGAACACGCCCACGAACACGGCGACCACAGCCATGCACAAAAAGGACCTAACGGTGGAGACCTACAGCAGGTCGCCAACTATCGAGTCGAAACGGTCGTGCAGCCGAAGGGAATCATGTGCATCGTGTATGACGAGAAGGGCAAGATGGTGCCAGCTCGGGGGGCACAAGGGACCGTTCGATTGCGCGTCGGTCAAAATCCGAAATCGTACGATCTCGCCTTGCAGCCATTGCAAAATGGAGCATTGGGCGTCGGCGTCGACCTGTCCAAGGTCATCGGCCATCCGCTGCATATGGATGTGACCATCGATGGGGTCGGCGCGGAGCCTCTGCAGTTCCACGCTATGGCAGAACTCGGCGGGGTCAGCGATGCGCTGTTGATCAGCCTGCAGAAAACCTGCCCTGTATCCGGCAAGCCGCTGGGCTCGATGGGCGCACCGCCCAAGATCCAGGTTGGCGATAAGGCGTTGTTGGTATGTTGCGCTGGATGCACGGCCAAGGTCCAGGCGAACCCCGAACCTTACCTGGCAAAATACTACAGTGTTGCGGGCAAGGAAGTACGTCCGGGAGTCGTGGAAGCGACCTTGGCGGATGCCAAAGCAATCGCGGACCAAAAAATGTGCCCGGTCATGGATGAGCCGCTGGGTGGCATGGGGGCTCCGATGAAAGTCAATGTTGCCGGCAAGGTAGTGTATATCTGCTGTGTGGGTTGCGCCAAGAAGCTGGCGGCGGAACCCCAAAAATACCTGGCAAAACTAGCGGAGCAAGGCGTGCAGCCTCCGCAGTTCTAACTGCACAGGTCTACTTTCCATAACGACGGAAAACCTGCATCAGTTCTTCGATTTTCTGCTCGCGCTCGCTGGGTTCCGGGCTGGCGAGTGCGTCCTGCACGCAGGTTCGCAAATGGTGTTCCAAGACAGATTCCCCAATCTTGCGCAGGGCGCCGATGGCGGCCGATATTTGCATCAATACATCGACGCAGTACGCCTCGTCCGCAATCATTCGCTCTACGGCCTCGACCTGGCCTTTGACTCGCCGCACGCGATTGACCAGTTTTGTTGTTTCATCCGTCGACATGGTTTTCAGGCGATGTTTCGAGTGTTTGCAACTGCGCCACAGGGGGCTCTAGCCGCCAGGCAGGGTCCCTACCATAGCCAATTTTTCTGATCGCAGGCACACGGATTTTGAATTTTGGGTTTTGGCACACGATTCGCATACCCCTACCGGGTATTATCTGATTGATCTGCCACTGTTTCTCCTTGGCTGTTCGATGCGTTTCGCTCCGGAGCAGTTGGCATGCAACAATGGGCCGCCGCAGGGTGCCCGGGCGCGGCCACGCACGATACGAATGAGGCATTTCCGATGACGACTCCCGCCGATACTTCCGATACACGCACCGATCCGGTTTGTGGCATGCGGGTCGACCCGCGGAAGGCATCTGCCGCAGCGACCTGGCAAGGGGAGACCTATTACTTTTGCTCCCAGCACTGTGCGGATCGCTTCCAGACCAATCCAGGCAGCTTCGTTCAGGCGTCCGGCAAGAGCAAGGCCGCGCGGGCGGCCAATGGCCACGCTGGGCATGACACCGGCGACTCTGCCGCTCTACCAATGGCTGGTGTGTCGGCCCCCAGTTGTTGCGATGCGCCGCGCCAGGCGGAGCGAGCCGAACCCGAGGCGAATGGGGCAGGCCATTCCTGTTGCCATGGCGGTGGCGGGGAGAGAGGAAAAAAGGAGCGGCGAGAGCCGACGGCCGCTGCCAACGCCATTTACACCTGTCCCATGCATCCTGAAGTGGAGCAGGTTGGGCCGGGAACCTGTCCGATTTGCGGGATGGATCTGGAACCCAAAGAGGTGGGAGCCGATTCGGCAGCCGAGGATGCGCAAATCCGCGCCATGACGCGTCGGTTCGTGATCGCCGCCGTACTCTCGCTGCCATTGCTGGTAATTGCCATGGGACCGATGGTCGGGCTTTCCGTGTCGCCTTTCCTTCCCGATACATGGAGTGGGCCGATCCAATGGCTGTTGGCCACCCCAGTCGTCTTCTGGTGTGGGTGGCCTCTGCTGGTTCGAGGATTTGCTTCGTTTCGCACCATGCAACTCAATATGTTTTCCCTGATCGCTGTGGGGACCCTGGCTGCGTATGCCTTTAGTCTGGTCGTGTTGTGGATGCCGGACGTGATTCCCGCCGCGTACTGGGAAGGAGGCCGACCGCCGTTGTACTTCGAAGCGGCTGCGGTCATCATCACTCTGGTGTTGCTGGGCCAGGTGCTCGAGTTGCGGGCCAGGAGTAAGACCGGGGCGGCGATTCGTGAGTTGATGCAATTGGCACCCGAAATTGCCCATAAGATCACATCGGAAGGGGAGCGAGACGTCCCAGCGGAGAGCCTGCAGGTCGGGGACCGAGTCCGCATTCGCCCTGGCGAGAAGATCCCGGTCGATGGGGTCGTCATCGAAGGCAGTTCGCAAGTCGACGAATCGATGCTGACTGGAGAACCGATGCCTGTCAGCAAGACCGTGGGAGACACCGTGACCGGAGGGACAGTCAATCAAACGGGAACATTGGTGGTCGAAGCCCGGCAGGTAGGTCAAGAATCCGTTCTGCATCGCATCGTGCAGTTAGTTGCTAATGCACAGCGCAGCCGTGCTCCCATCCAGAACCTGGCGGATCGGGTGGCGGCATATTTTGTTCCGGCCGTGATTCTGTGCGCGGTTCTGGCCTTCGCCGGTTGGATGCTATGGGGACCGGAACCTCGGCTGGTCCACGCCCTGGTCGCCTCGGTTTCCGTCCTGATCATCGCCTGTCCGTGCGCTCTGGGGTTGGCGACCCCCATGTCGGTGATGGTCGGTGTGGGACGCGGGGCCAAGGCCGGGGTGTTGATCAAGAACGCCGAGGTTCTGCAGCGGATGGAACAGGTCGATACGATCGTGGTCGACAAAACGGGAACCCTGACCCGCGGCCGTCCGGAAGTAACCGACGTCATGCCGTTGGGCCAGTGGGACCGCGACGAAGTTCTGCGTTTGATTGCCACGGCCGAATCGCCCAGCGAACATCCTTTGGCACGCGCCATCGTGCGGTATGCGGAACACCGACTTGGGACGATCGATGATCAGCCTGCGGAGTTCGAAAGCGTAACTGGCGGAGGGGTTATGGCCGCGGTCGGCTCCCACCGCGTGTTGGTGGGCAGCCCGCGTTGGATCCAACAGCAGGGAGCCAGCGGAGCCGAACAGGAAATCGATGCAGTCCTCAAGTGGCAATCCGCCGGGGCCACGGTGGTCATGGCCGCTGTCGATGGGGTGGCAGCCTGCGTCATGGCTGTCAGCGATCCGATCAAGGAATCGACGCCAGGTGCACTGCGGACTTTGCATCGGTTGGGGTTACGCGTCGTCATGCTGACGGGTGACCAACAGCGGACGGCTCAGGCCGTGGCCCAGACGCTGGGCATCGATGACTTCCGCGCAGAAGTCACCCCCCAGGACAAACACGATTTCGTGCTGGAACTCAAACAGCAGGGCCACGTGGTGGCGATGGCGGGGGATGGGATCAATGATGCTCCCGCGCTGGCCGCCGCCGACGTCGGCATCGCCATGGGCACCGGAACCGGCATCGCTATGGAATCGGCTGACATCACGCTGGTCGCTGGCGACTTGCGAGGCATCGCCGCAGCGGTGATGCTCAGCCGCAGAACGATGGCGAATATCCGCCAAAACCTGTTCTTCGCGTTCGCCTACAATGCCATCGGTGTGCCGGTGGCGGCTGGTGTGTTGTATCCATGGACCGGCGTCCTGCTCAGCCCGATGATTGCAGCGGCGGCGATGAGCTTCAGCAGCGTCTCCGTGATATCCAATGCATTGCGTCTGAGAAACGCGCGGCTCGATGTCGCATAATAGCCCTCCGGGCAGTCGACTGGAACGCGACGGAAAACGGATCGCCCCATCCCCGTTTCCAGATATCGTGGCGATCGGCGCCGCGGCCGGGTGACGGGATGGCTCGGGCGGCATCATCCCGCGCGCCACTAAACGGTCTGCCTAGAAATCGAAGACGGCTGCGGACAGGGCGGTTGTCTGTGGGGAGGTAAAGTGCATGAATGCGACGACCACGCGGCCATCCCAAGCATCGATACCCAAGTAATCGCCGAAGAATACTTTGGGGTTCGGCGTGAAGGGCGCGATAGGGACAGCGAAGTGTTCGAAGGACCGGCCGCCGTCGCGGCTGCGAGCTAATGTGATGCCGGTACGGGTCCCCTCGGTGGCTCCGCGGTCGTAGTAGGCGATGTTGATGCTGCCATCGACCGGATCGACCGCCATCCAGGTGAAGAACTGGTCTCGACCATTTC
The DNA here is from genome assembly GCA_003695565.1 of Planctomycetota bacterium. Classification (GTDB taxonomy): domain Bacteria; phylum Planctomycetota; class Planctomycetia; order Pirellulales; family Pirellulaceae; genus Aureliella. The sequence goes on from RFIQ01000024.1 coordinate 11,296, forward strand.
CCAACCGGTCGGCGTTGACTCGTACCGGTTCGCTCCAGGTCGCACCCGAATCGCGACTGGAGATCAAGAACACATCCGGATCCCCATTGCGCTCGTCGACGAAATTGACGTAGATGGATCCACGAAATGGGCCGGAGCTGTGATCTACAGCAGTAACGGGCATTCCGTTGGCCCGGCCAACGCCCTCCACCTGATGGTCCCAGCCACCGTGCATGGTAGCGATCACCCGATCGGTGCCGAATGTCTGGCCCCCGTCCTGGGAAACATCCATTTCGATGCCTCGCGGGCCAGCCCACGCCACGTAAACCGTCCCGTCGACCCCCACGCAGGGCACTGCCCCCTCCACCGCGTCGTCGCCGTCTACGCAACTGCCACCTGCGTCGGAGATACGATACACAGGCTCGAACGTCCTTCCACCATCGGTGCTGCGCGCGAAGAGAATCTGGGTCGTATCCTGTGGATCCTCACTGCCATAGACATCGAACCGGGTCCAACTGGCGTACAGGTTACCAAAATGGTCCGAATCTGGCTGGCGATCGAAACAAAACCAGGGCTTGTCCTCCATCGGCGTCTTCGTGTTCTGGTGGTCGACGACGATGGCTGGCGGCTCCCATGTGTTTCCTCCATCGGTCGAGCGACCGATGAAGATGCCGGTGGCGGCACGTGTCGGCCGCTGGTCCCACAAACCCGTAAAGCAGATGTATCCATGGATCACGGTACCGTCGGCGTGGAATGCGATCACATCATCGCCTTGCGTCCGTTGGTCGGGGTTCAAGGCTGGGATGGTGGTCCATGTCGCACCGCCGTCATGAGAGACGAATCTGAAATTGGGCTCTTTGGAAGCGGGATAGCCCCGCATGATGGCAGCAGCCACGAGATTATCCGGTTGGGTTGGGTTGATGCCAACGGAAACCTCGACCGCACTTCGCGCCTCGGTGGGCGATATCCTGGTGACTCGAATCACAGGCTGGCTGTCTTGCGGCTGGGCGGGCCGGGCCCCCCAACCTATCAGGAAGAGAACGACTACCAACGGGCGGGAACACCGCGCCAGCGAGTACGGCGATTGAACACTGATTGGAATCATGGCGATAGTACCGCGAACAACTAGAGCAAGCCCTCGAATCCTACCCAGCCCACGATGGCTGACGTCGTAGGTGGCAGTTTAGCCGATCGGCCGGCGGTATCCAGGCAGACAATCCGCTTGGGCCCGCCGCCCCTATCCAGATCGACCTCAAGCAAGGGGGGCACCAACCGGCTCCATTTGCTCGCGGGCTTTCGCCATCCATTCAGCCGCGGTCTGTAGCAAGCGTTTTCGGTCGACCGGCTTGGTCACAAAGTCGTCGCATCCCGCTTTCAGACAAGCGGCCCGATCGTGACTCATGGCATGCGCCGTCAAGGCGACGATGGGCAGGGTATATCCGGCGCGCCGAAGCTCGGAGGTGGCCGTGTAGCCATCCATTACTGGCATTTGCATGTCCATGAAGATCAAATCGAAAGGGGTGCCCATCCGCCACGCTTCGAGCGCTTTCTCCATGCCGACTTTTCCGTTCTCGGCAATCGTCACATCCGCTCCGGCGCGTCGCAACAGGAAACTCAACAGCTTTTGATTGTCGACACCGTCTTCAACCAACAGAATCCTACCCGATACATTGTTGGGAGTCACGGTTTGTACGGATCCCGGTGAATTGGTTCCGAGCAACTCGCGGCAACTGCGGATCATTTCCACGCCTTGCAACGATCCGATTGGGATGCGAACCGTGAATTTGCTTCCTTTTCCCGCTTCGCTGTGCACCTCGATCGTGCCCCCCAGCAGTTCCGTGAGTCCCTTCGAGATCGTTAATCCCAGGCCGGTGCCTCCAAAACGGCGTGTCATCGTTTCGTCGGCTTGCGTAAACGCTTGAAAAATCCTGTGCTGCTGCTCGGCCGTCAGCCCAATTCCCGTGTCCTCGACCTGCAGTTCGAGTTCCGCGTTTTCGGCGGTGGAGTTTCTCGCAGCGACCGTCAGAGTAACGGCGCCTTGCTTGGTGAACTTGATGGCATTGGTCAACAGGTTGACCAGAATCTGCCGCAATCGAGTCGGGTCGGTGCGGATGATCTTGGGAATCGCAGTGGGATACTGAACCTCCAGATTCAGGCCTTTCTGCAGCGCGCGTGGCCGCATCAAGGAGCACACGTCCGCGATAATCTCGCACACCGAGCATTCCAAGATTTCTACGGTCATTTTGCCTGCTTCAATTTTCGATACGTCCAAGATATCGTTGATGATCGTCAGCAGATGTCGACCGTTTCGGAGAATTACGTCGATTCGCTCTCGGTTTGCAGGTGATAATTGATCGTCCTCCCCGAGCAGCTCTGCATATCCTAAGACCGCTGTCATGGGCGTGCGAATCTCATGGCTCATGTTGGCCAGGAAGTCGCTCTTGGCGCGACTGGCTGCCATGGCACGATCCAGCGCATCAGCCAATTCGCTGGTGCGTTCTTCCACTCGCCGCTCCAATTCCTGATTGGCTCGTCGCAGCGCTTCCCTGCCTTCATTAAGGCGGTCGATCATTTCATTGAAAGAATCACACAGTTGCCCAATTTCGTCGTCCCCGTACTTGACGGCACGCATCGATAACTCATCCTCGGTCGCAATGCGCTGCGCCGTCCGTGCCAAGTCTCGAACCGGCTCGGTGATCAACCGTTGAATTCCGCGTGCCGTACTCAACCCGATGCATAATGAGATGGCCAGAATGGGAATGGTCCACAAGGTATGCACCGCCAACTGTTCATAAATGTCATTCGTCGACGCGTGAATCACCAGACGACCGATGTGATAAGCATGAGAGCCCCCCACGTCATCGTTGGTGCGCTGCGGTTGTCGGTCGTCGCGTCCCCATGGAATCGAGCCCTCATCTGAAAACAAGTCTTGGCTTAATTCCGCGATCCCCTGATGGCCCACGATCGGATAGTCGATTTCGATCGTACGCGGAATGGGTAACCATCGGGTATCGTGCTGAGGCGAGGCATGCCGTGCACCGCCTTGCTTATCGCCATGCCGATCGAAAAACGCAAAAGGACGACCGTCGCGCCAAAACAATGTGGCGCAGCATACCGTAGGCTGCTCTTGCAGCGATGCCAGCGTTTCAGTTGCTGCGACTCGATCGTCGAACTCCAGTGCAGCCACAGAATTGTAAGCGATGACTTTGGCCAGGGACTGTATCTGCCGTTGTTTGGCAGCCAGCATGGTATGGGCATGGTTGATCAAGAACGACAACCAGCACAGCGAAAGCGCAGCCGATACCGATACGGCAGTAAGGACGTTCAGCTTGTTTGTAATCGAAGCATTCCGGAGCTTGTTCCGGAGCATACTCACCATGCTGCCTTCCTCTCCCGTTTATGGGTGCGAAATCACTACTACGGTTCCACTGCGGCGCGGGCGCAGCCCTAGGTATGCCTGTGTACATCTATGTTCAGCTACAGGGCGAACGGGGCAGGTCCAGCCGCTGTTATCCCGTCGTTCAAGTCGGGCGTGGCGAGGCAAGCAAAGCCTCAGAAGCCTAGGTCACAATTTTGGACCTAGTCAACCACGTTGGAGATTTTTGCCAACTGCGAACTGACACGCAGGCCGTGCGATGCGGCCTTTTTCATAGAGAGTTGCAAACGGACGTTATTCCCAGCGATTACAAACGCAATAATCCCACCATGCTGTAGAAACTGCGATTTCTCTCCCACCAATAGAACCGGTTCACCCTGCCGTCCGCCAATCAGTTTCCGAACCTGCTCATCGGGAACCGACTCTGAGAAGAACAGAATATGGCACTCCTTCGCTTCTTCTACCGTGGAAACCTCTCGGTACTCGATGGGACGGTTCTTCGCCTTGCGTTGGGACGCAATCAACTTCAGGTACTTGTTGACGGGGTCGTCCCCCACCACGCCGATCACCAACGGGCTGTCAGGACTGGAAAAGGCCTTTTCGTCCCACTCGATGTAATTCACGAACTGGTAGAGATAAGCTGCCTTGATTCTGTGTTCGCGCTCCATGAAGTCCTGCTGTGCATGCCCTGGCGGAGAAAAGGCCAGGAAGGCACACAGAAGGCAAAGCCACCAACACCCAAACGCACAGCGGTTGCGGACGGGGGGCGCTGCTCCCGTGTATGCTAACCGTGCTGTGTGGAAGGTGGGAATCATATTGCCATCTGTGTTGAAAACTGACATGGCCGTCAGGTTGGGCTCAAGGCCATCCCCTGGCAGGTACTCCTAGTAGCGCCATACCGCCTGTCCGTACATTTCGCGCTGCACCTCCGTCGCCAAGGCGCCTGCGAACGTATCGCTCTCGTATTCCGGATGCGACTGATCGAGTAGATTGCGGCCCACCAGCGAGAATTCGAACGTATCGTTAGGCCTCCAGGCGAACCGAGCATCAAGTTCGAAGTAGCTCGGTATGCCGCCCGTTTTCACCGAGTCGACGAATCGGCCCATCAAGTCGACGTCGATATCGCTGCCCCAGTCCCATGACGAATGGAAATAGGCAATGTTGCGAACGGTCCCCTGGGTCATATCGTTGAGCACCACGCCAGGCGCGGTATCCACGTCGATGGAGACTACTGTGTAGGCTCCCCGCAATTGCCAGTTGTCGGTCATTATTATGGACGTAGTAAATTCGCCACCGACCGTTTCGGCCACGGCCCCATTGACCAGATTGAAGGGGAGGACAAATAGTCCCGTCACAGGATCGACGCTGGGCGCGGCAGGTTGGAATGCGTTGAGGTGGTTGAATCGATTGAAGAAGGTCGCGATGTCCCAGTAAAACTCTTTGGAAGGCGACGAGCGGATTCCGAGTTCATAGGCCAGTAGCGTTTCACTGTCGAAGTCCGGTGTACCACGGAACTGCTTGTATGTCGGAAAGAATGGAATGCTTCCCGGAATAGTTGTCAAATAGAGATCTTGATTGACTCTGGCGGGAACGCGGACGGCTCTGGAAACAGCAGCCCAGACCGTCTTGGATGCCGCGGGAGTGTACAGCAGCCGCAGGGTTGGCTGGATTTCGAAACCTGAAAAGTCATTGTAGGAAAACTTGCTACCAAGCGTGACAAAGAATCGATCGTCGATCATGGTCACTTGGTCTTGAGCGAACATGCTATAGCGATTGATTGCGCGAGAACTGGGAAAGAACTTGATAGCCAGTCCATCGTTGCGAATTTTGTCGGAAGTGTTGCGGTAGGCGATTCCCCAAACA
>RFIQ01000309.1 GCA_003695565.1 Planctomycetota bacterium
CTAGCAAGGATGCGTTAAAGATCAAAACGGATCCTGCGGACAAACGCCCAGGGCAACTCATCCACTTGCAGGGAATTCGTTTCGAACAGCTATCTCACAGCGAAGCATGCCAATCGTGCCACCAGGTCGCGGTTCATCCTGGAATCGCCTTGGAGGTTGTGTGGGCGCAGTACCGGGCTGGACCGGCGCGCAAGAAGGGAATCCGCTGCCAGGATTGTCACATGGGCATCACGCCCGGCAAACCGCTCGGTTTTGCATTTGCTCCAGCGGCCGAGGTCAATGGGCAGTGGGTCGAACCGCACCGCAAGCATTCCAACCATATGTTCTTTGGCCCTGGCAACTCGATCGCTCATCCGGGGCTGTTTCCCCACAATGAGAAGGCGTTGCGCTGGGCGGCGGACGCCTGGCTACGTTTCGACTGGCGCAGTGGCTGGGGGAGCGATTCCTTTGAACAACAGGTCGCTCAGGGAACGATCGTGGCGCATTTTCCCCCACCCTGGGATTCGGTGGATGAGCGCCGCGAGGCTCGGCGGGTGATCGAGGAGAATCTGGAGCTGCTGGCCATCAAGAAAGCGTCGTCCATCGCAGTGATGGAAGCCGGATCGCAAATCGAAGGGCCTTTTTTTCTTAGACCACCGCAACGCGGCCAGCCTCTCGATTTTCAATACCTCGTTCGAAACGTGAGCGAAGGGCATAACAACCCGTCCGGATCCTTGGGGGCGCAACCCCAGTTGTGGCTGAACGTAGTACTGACCGGTCCAGGCGGGCAACGCCTGTGGGAATCCGGTTACCTGGACCGCAACGGCGACTTGGCCAATCAACACTCTTTGGAGGTCACCAGCGGCCGCGCCCCACCGGATCGGCAATTGTTCAATCTGCAAACCCAGTTCCTTATTACGGGCGTCAAAGGTCCGGACCGAGAAATGTACTTGCCAATCAACGTAGACATCGACCCCTTGCCATTTTTGCGACCGGGAAACATTCCGGTCAGCGTAATGAACCATCCTCCCCTGATCCGCATGGAGCAAAAGTCATTGCCTCCATTGTCCGTCAAACCGGCAGTTTACCGCGTGCCGTCCGAGCTGATGCACCAGCCGGGAACCTATCGGTTGAGCGTGCGATTGCGCAGCCGCATGGAGCCGATCTATTTCATGAGATTCTGCGGCGCGACGCCGGAAATGGAACGCCGCATGATCGAACAGACAATCGACCTGCATCCCTATACAGTGCAATTCATTGTTCCCTAGGGGGATTCGCCAGACCGATCCCGTATCGAATTCAGATTTACCGAACCGCATCAGTGCATTCACATGCTCGCCAGTCGCCCGGCCCTCCTGAAACTCAGCATCGCCGCGCTCGTGTTGGGCGCTGTGGGGATGAAGGTACGTGCTGAGGGACCGTTTATCGGCACTCCGGCAAGGGAGGGGACCGTATCGCGAGTCGTATCGTTGCCGCCCGTTCCGCAACGCCACGGTCGTGCGAAATCGATGCCCCAGCCAGGGACGACAATCACCGAGGCATGGCGACCGCGAGTAAAGGATGGTGAAGCATCCCTGGCGACAGGACCATCCGGTACGATTGCGAGCGGATTACCACGATCAACATCGACATGGGTCGGTTCGGCCGATCCCGCGCCGCCCGCCGGGGAGGCGGCCCGCCGCGCTATTGGGATCGTCGGCATCCGGCTTCCGCCTGTTCCGGTAACCGCGAGGGAGCAAGGTCCCCCAGAAACGACACGAGCACGGCTTGCCCAGTTGGAGATCGCCACCCAAGGCGGAGGCTCGCCGGGATCGGGGCAACCGGCACCCCAACCGGCGGTGCCGCAGGTGGATGCGGGAAGTGAAAGCAAGATCGACAACGCCTTAACAGAAGGTGCGTTGTCAAACACATTCCGGACGGAAGCCCGCGCCAAGGAGTTTCCCGAGGTGGAGGAGATACCGGCGCGGATGGAAACTGCGATACCCAACCAACCTGGGTTGCAGGCGTGGGACCTCCCGTCGGCGACCGCCCCGGCACGTGGCGATGATGTCCTGAAGTACGACGAGAAAGCGCGTCCCCAGTTCATTCCTGCTCCGCCCGCGCCGCGCACAGTGGACCCACGGGTTTGCCCGATCCCCTACCAGCCGGGAACGTTTGGTGCCAACCCACTGAATCCGCATCCGACCGATTGGCAGCAGGAGTTGGCCGTTTATCGCGGAAAACGAGAGGTGCCTACGCAGCGTCCATTGATCGAGTTGTGGCGTCCGCTGTATGCGACTGGCATTTTGCCTGCACCACGTCCCATTTTGGGTCCGACCAATCTGTCCAAACCGCACTTCTACGTCTACGGCGACTACCGCACGGGCATCGGCATGAACGATATCGGGTGTGATGACCAGTCGCTGTGGGCATTTCGGGCCAACCTGGACATGGATTTGCAATTGACCGCCACCGAGAGAATCCATGCTTTCATCGGACCTCTGGATCGCGGAGGTGATTTCACACGCATCGAACTGGGCAAGAATCCTAAGTTCGTGGACCGTACCGACTTGAGACTGGATAATCTGTTCTTCGAAGGGGACGTGGGGCAGATCTGGGGTGGCTTGACCGGAACCTATGCCCCCTTCGATTTGCCGATCTCCTTCGGTTTTTTACCATTGTTCTATCAGAACGGAATATGGGCAGCCGACAACGTAATCGGCGCGGCGGTGGCGCTGCCGTCTCGCAACAGCCCGAGTTTGTTATGGTCCAATTACGACATCACCTTTTTCTGGGCGGCCGATCAGCTCAACAGCGACGCGTTTCCAGGTGACAACAACGCGGCGGAGGCCATCGGCACAGCATGGTTCATCGATGCGTATGACGGATACATCGAGGCAGATTATGCCTACGTGCAGGATGACTCGGGCCTGAACCGCAGCTACCACAATGTTTCACTGGCATTTGCCAGGCGGTACTGGCAGCGCGTGTCGAACACGATTCGTTACATCGGCAACTTCGGACAGGACCTGCCTGCCGACCAGCGGACGGCGGACGGCCATTTGCTCCTGATCGAGAACTCGTTGATCTCCACCAGTCCCAATACCGTCGTGCCCTACTTCAACGCGTTCTACGGCCAGGGACGCACGCAGAGCCTGGCGCGGGCTGGTGTGGCCGGAGGGATTCTGAACAACACGGGGATCAACTTCGAGACCGACGGGCTGACAGGTTATCCGACATTGGATCCGACGGCCGTCAATACGGCCGGTGGTGCAACCGGGATCCAATTGCACTCCGCGGACTTCCGTCAACAGTTCATTGTCGAGTTCGCCGGATTGGCGGCCTTGGGTAGTCCTCAATTCCGCAATGCGGCCGGCGATCAGTATGCGGTCGGCATGCGCTACCAAAGAGCACTGACCAATGCTTGGTTGTTCCGCACGGATCAGATGTACGGTTGGCTGCGCAGCGATCACGACATTCGCGGCTCCCGTTTCGAATTGCGGTGGAAATTCTAGTCGCCGGCCAGTTCTGTGTGCCGTTCAGGCCGAGCGCCATGGATACCATCGCGATCTCGCTTTCGGTCCGTTAATACCCTGCCCGAGCTACCCCGACTTCATCCCGAAGGTGCAAACTGGTTAGGAATTCTTCGCCGTTGGAAGCAATGCCGTGTGGTCACAACGGGCGGGGTGGGAGCGTGCAGGCGGCAGCGTCGCCGGGATTCAGGGTAGGTTCTGGGCGGGTTCTGGGAAGAGGCACTTCCGGCGAAAGTGCCCCACGGGGGTGGAA
>RFIQ01000310.1 GCA_003695565.1 Planctomycetota bacterium
CTTTGACATCGCGCAGAACGGGATGATTCTCCTTGCCCGGTTCGATCACGGCCCGCGTCCCCTGCTGTTTGTGGCGCCCGTGATGGCTGACCCACGTCTCCCCCAGGATGCGCAGACCAAACTCTCCATAGGGAATTCCACCGAACGAACCGTCACCACGAAACGCATGCGTGGAGGTCCGGATTCCAATTACCGGCTTGCCCGCATTCAAGAACCGCGTGATATAACGCGCCTGGTCGGCACTGGGGTTGCGGAAGCGCGTCCCCAAAATCATCAGGTCCGCCGTTTCCAGCGCATCCAGCCCCCGCAATCCAGCCTGGTTGTTCGGGTCGATGTACGTGCCGTCCTCCGAGAAGGAAAACAAAACCGTGCACTTGAAACCGTGCCGTTGGCTGAGGATCTTGCCCAGCATCGGCATCGTTTCCTCCGACCGGTACTCTTCGTCACCGGACACCAGCACCACGTGCTTGCCATTGGCCTGCCCCGCCGGTGGATGCAACACCAGCCGATCGGAACCCCAGGTCGCTGCACTCCCAGCGACCCACAACACCACGCTCCACAAACCTATCGTCCAGTTCTGCATTAGTTCACTCTTTCTCAAATGGCACTGGCCAATCGACTTGTACGTCGATTTCCATCGATACTACTGTTTGTTCTGCTTGTCGCTCTGCTTGGAGCTCTTCTTCGGCCGGATCCCTCGCGGGTTTTCCGGCACACCGTCCGCAGCGGCGAAATAGGCCAAACGCCGCTGCACGTCCTGGTACTCTGCCGCGGCCGGGGAAACATCGGCGGCGGTAATCTCCATAGGATAACCGGGCTGGCCGTCGCGCAGAAGCACGGCGGTGTTCAAGATCAGGTTGGTTTCGATTGGAGACTGACTGCGTGCCAGACATTCCTTCAGCGTCGGTCGTGGATCGGCCGCACCGATCAACCCCAGGAACTCGGCCGCCCGCGTGCGCACCAGCAAATTGGGATCTCCGTCCATCAATCGCCGTGCCAGCGGCACAAACGGGCTGGCTTGGGCCCCGAAGCTGCTGCAGACAATCAATCCCCAATACCGCTGCCATGGATCGCTGGACTGCAGAGCCCGCTCAATTCCGGCCCGCGCTTGATCGAACGGCAACAAACTCAAATCCGCGATATCGACCAATCGCGCGATCTCCTCGCGGTGCTCCTGCCCGAATTCGACGGGGTTCTGGAACGCCACTTCCGCCAGATAACTCTCCGGATAGAAACTCAAATCGGGCATTCCCTTGACCCGCTCGCGCAGGCGCTGGCGCAATGCGACCACCACCTCTGCGTACGCCGGATCGTCGGCCAGATTCCGGACCTCGTGCGGATCGGCCTCGATGTCGAACAGCATCTCGGGGGGACGAGGACGAAAGAACTGGCTCTGCGCCTCGTTGAGCTCTCCGCGGCGATACAGCTCGCGCCACTCCCGGTACGCCAGCATGATGTAGCGGTAATTATTCTGCAATCCGTCGAAATTGAACGGCTGGTAACTCCGTACATATTCGTATTTCCCTTTCCGCAGCGTCCGCACCATGTCGTATTTTTCGTCGAACCGATCGGCATAACCGAACGCTTCGTCGCGCGCGTTCACCTCCTCCGCCGTGACGCCCGCTCCCAGAAAGGGACGCCCATCGATCCCCTCCGGCAACGACACGCCAGCCAATTGCAACACCGTGGGCCCGAAATCGACGAACTCGACGAATCCCGGAACCCGCGACCGGAGGTCGAAGGGACTGAGATGCCGAAAATTCTTGGGGACATACACGACCAACGGCACGTGCAAACCGCTTTCGTACGCATACCCCTTGCCCCGCGGCAACACGCCACCATGATCGCCGAAATAGAAAATGAACGTATCATCCAGCAACCCGTCGTCGGCCAGCGCCGATACGACCTGACCGATCTGCTGGTCCATCCGACGGATGTTGTCGTGGTACTTCGCCACCGTGTACCGAAACAGGGGAGTGTCCGGATGGTAGGGCGCGACGAAAACGGAATCGGGATCGGTCTCGGTCGGCTCCGTTTCGTACTCCTGCTGGCTGAAGTGCAGAGAACTCTCGTGCGTGGTGCCAAAGCTCTGCATGTGGAAGAAGGGCTGGCCGGGCTCTCGGTTCCGCCACGTAGCCCGCCCGGACGATTCGTCCCAAGTGCCCGGCGTCTCGACAGCGTTGTAATCCTTCTTCTGGTTATTCGTGGTGTAGTAACCGGCCTGCCGCAAATATGCCGGGAACATCGACAAACCCGGCGGCATCGGCACCAGCACGGACCGACGGTGGAATTGCGTTCCGATCCGCGGCGCATAACAGGCCGTAATCAACGTCGTGCGGGCTACCGAGCAAACGGGAGCATTTGAGAACGCATTTTCGAACACCAGGCCATGCTCGGCCAACCGTTCGATGTTCGGTGTCGCTGTGCCGTGGGGATCGAACAACCGCATGTAATGAATGCTGTTGTCCTCCGATACCAACCACACGATATTCGGTCGGTCGGCTCCCCACGCCGCCACGCCTCCAGCCCACCCCAGCCCGAGCATGGCCCAACCAGCGATCCATCGCATTCGATCAGCAATTCTATACGCGGCGCGATCAAACATCGACTTCGACTCCCTACACGTGTTGCCCGGCATGGGCCGACTCACTCACCAATACACCACACGAACCGGTCGGTCCGCACAAAGACGTTTCCGTCGGAAATCGCCGGAGTAGCATTGCAACCATCCTCGAGCTGATTGCGGGCGACCTCTTCATACTTCTCTGGGTTGGCGCGAAACACGACAGTCGTCCCCTGCTGGTTTGTCGCATACAACAGATCGCCCGCTCGCACGAGGGACGCCCACATATTGCCTCCAGCCCCACGGCTGACCCAACGCACGCGGCCAGTCTTCGGATCGATGCACTCGATTGTCCCGGGACCCGCGTTCGGTCGGTAAATCGCACCCTCGACCGCCACTGGGGAACCGATGGCTTGTGGTTGTTTTTCGATGCGAAACAGCCGTTTGGTCTCCGTCACATCCCCTCTCCCGTCGACCAGGACGGACAACATGGGCCCGCCAAAACCACCGGTGTAGAAACAGATACCATCGACCAACGTGGGTGATGCGTAGGCCAAGTCCCCTTTCGGATGATTCACACCGCCGCAGCTCCAAACTTCGTCGCCGCTGTCTACAGCATAAGCCACCAACCGCGTGGGCATGGCAAAAATCGCGATGTCCCTGCCTCCCACCCGGGCGACGATCGGTGTCGACCAGGAACCGGTATAAGCCCCGGCCGCGTTGCGGCTGCCATCCCCAGTAACGGGTTCATCGCGCTGCCAAACGGTTTGGCCGTCTTCCAACCGCAACGCAATGGCGAATACGCGCAATCCCGGCCCGCTGTTCAACAACACCACGCCATCGTGAACGATTGGCGAGGATCCGTAGCCCCAAATATGACGGAACTCGCCCAAGTCCCGATGCCACAGTTCGTTTCCATCCAGGTCGTAACAATACAAACCGGCCGACCCATGCCACACCACCACCCGGCCGTCGGATACCACAGGCGTGGTGCCGCAGTAAGGGTTGGTCTTGTGAGTCGGCATCTCCCGGCCAAAATCGACCGTGGCTACCCACCGGGTTGCGCCGGTTTCGCGATCCAGGCAGTACAAACTGCGCCGCATCCCGCGAGGATCCTCGGCGCTGGTCACCCACACCCGACCGGCCGCCACCACCGGGCTGCCATTGGCCGGTCGCGGCAGCGGTGCCTTCCAACGCACGTTCTCGGTCGCCGACCAATGAACCGGGGCATGGCTATCGCTGGCCGTTCCGTCATGCCGCGGCCCGCGAAACCCCGGCCAATCACCGGCCCCAGCCGGCGTCGCGGCCAACCAGCAACACCAGACCGTGCACGCCGCTTGGTACGCGGGAATTCGAACCAATCGCGTTGTCCGGGCGATCCACATGAGACACTCCAATCGAGGCGGGTTTGCAGGCGGGAGCTGCCAGCCACATCAGCCGGTCCAGCCACCCCACCAGTGTAGCAGTCTCCCCAGGGCGAATAAACAACCGCCCCGCCTACCCATCTACACAACCC
>RFIQ01000311.1 GCA_003695565.1 Planctomycetota bacterium
ATACTGGATCGTCTCCCCGATGATCTGGATGGGTGGCGGGGACGTGCGGCGTTGCAGGCCGGGGTGGAGGCACCTGTGCTGGCCGTCCGGCGTCTGCTGGGCATCCCGTTGGACGATCCCCTGCCGCCTTTGGATGTTCGTTTGGGGACGACCAAGGGAACCAACGCGCTGCTGACGCGGACGGGAGCCGCCACGGCGTTGGCTGTCACCGCTCCGTTCGGTGACCTGTTGCGGATCGGTGATCAAACGCGCCCCGATTTATTCGACTTGACCGCGCGCAGGTCACCTCCGCTGGCCATGCGATCGGTGGAGATCGTGGAACGCATCGATGCCCAGGGCGAGGTCCTGTGTCCACTGGACGTCCGCGATGCGGAGCAAAAGTTGATCGCGCTGCGGGGAGAGGGAATTCGCTCGTTAGCCATTTGTTTGATGCACAGCTACTCCAATCCCGTCCACGAAGAACAGTTGATGGAACTGGCTCGGCGGATCGGATTCGACCATGTTTCCGCGTCGCATGCGCTGATGCCCCTGATCGAGATCGTACCCCGCGCGCACACGACCGTAGTCGACGCCTATGTTGGACCCGTCGTACAAGCCTATCTGGCGAGGCTGCATGATCAGTTTCAGATGGACAGGCCGGGGCCAGCGAGCGCCTTTGCGGAGGGCGGTGAAGTTGCAGGGCAATCTGACCCTTCAGATCAGCGATCGGTACCCGGCAGTTCGACCGGCAACAAGCCTCTGTATGTGATGACCAGTGCCGGCGGTCTGGTGCACTGGCAGGACTACGCGGGAAAAGACAGCATCCTGTCGGGACCGGCTGGCGGCGTAGCGGCATTGTATGCTTTGTGGCAATCGGTCCGCTCGCTGCCCAATCATCCCACGGCGGGTTTGATCGGGTTGGACATGGGCGGAACCAGCACCGATGTAAGCCGCGCCAGCGACCGAATGGAGATCGAGTTGGAGTCGCGCAAGGCTGGAGTTCCATTGCTGACACCGACCCTGCCAATAGAAACAGTCGCCTCAGGTGGTGGATCGATCTGTTGGTTCGACGGCGTCGCCCTGCGCGTGGGTCCACAAAGCGCCGGGGCGGATCCGGGACCAGCCTGCTACGGGCAAGGTGGTCCGCTGACAATCACCGATTTAAACGTATTCCTGGGTAGAATCCCGCCGCAACAATTCCCGTTTCCGCTGGATGAAGGAGCTGTTCAAGACCGGTTACGGCAATTGCAGGCGCAGGTACAGCCCAAGTTTGGACGCATGGAACTGCATGAGCTGGCCAGCGGATTGCGCCGCATCGCCAATGAACAAATGGCTGGGGCAGTTCGCACTGTGACCATCGCCCAAGGTGCAGATCCGCGCGAGCATGCGTTGGTGGGTTTCGGGGGCGCCGCCGGGCAACACATCTGCGAGATCGCTGATTTGCTCGGCGTGGCGACGGTCGTGGATGTCCCTCACGCCGGGTTGCTCAGCGCCTGGGGAATGGGCTATGCTCCGGTGCAACTGGACGCCGTCCTGCCCGTTTACACTCCGCTGCATGCGTGTCGTTGGTCGGAATGGCTGGCGCGGGTTGACGGGACCGCAGCGGAACTGGGGCGACAGGTCGAATCTCGCAGAACACCCGGGAATCGGCAGCCGGTCGAATGCGATGCGGAATTGGAAGTACGGTATGTCGGGATGGATACAACCTTGACGGTTCCCCTGCAGCCGGTCGAAACGGTTTCTCAGCGGTTCGAGGAGCGGTATCGGAACCGATATGGCTATCTGCCATCTCAAGGGCAAATCGAGGCAGTGGCGTTGCGCATCGTATGCCGATTGCCTAGTGGATTGTCACCTCCGGTATGGAAGTCGGTTCCGTGCGACGCAGAAATGGACCTGCCAGGCGTGGTCGGGCGGAACGAGTTGCCGGAAGGCGTTTTGGTCAGAGGGCCCGTCGTGGTCATGAACGACGGTTCGACCCTGGTGATCGATCCCGGGTGGTCCGCCACCGTGTTGGCGGGGGGAACCCTGTGGTTGCGCCGGGAGGAAGGGCCGGTGGCGGCTGAGTATCGCCAGGTTCAGGGCGCTGGCGAGCATTCTTCCGAATCGGTATCAATGCGGTTGGATCCAGTGTTCCGCGAATGTTATGCCGCACGGCTCGCCGCCATCGCGACGCAGATGGGTACAGTGCTGCAGCAGACAGCGCGCAGCGTCAATGTCAAACAGCGGCGCGACTACAGTTGCGCGGTGTTCGATTCTAGTGGCCAGTTGCTGGCCAACGCCCCGCATGTTCCCGTGCATCTGGGGGCCATGGGCGAGACGGTTCGCAGTGTGATCGACATGTTTCCCGATGTCTTGCCGGGAGACATGTTTCTAACCAATGATCCCTACCGAGGAGGTTCCCACCTGCCGGATTTGACCGTGGTTGCCCCGGTGGTGGATGCCGCCGGATCGATCGCTATGTGGGTCGCCAACCGGGCTCACCATGCCGACATCGGAGGCATCGCTCCCGGATCCATGTCTTGCCGGACGCGGCAATTGGGGGAAGAAGGAGTGGTGATCGAACCGATGCACTTGATTCGATCTGGTACTCCCTGTTTCGACCAGGTGCAGCACCTGCTGGCCTCGGCCCCGTATCCTCCACGCAACATCGAAGAAGTCCTGGCCGATGTGGCGGCGCAAGCAGCCGCAAACCGTCGTGGGATCGAGTTGTTGCAAGAGTATGCGGCGGCTCATTCGTGGCCGATACTCTGTCAGTATGCTCGACACTTGCTCGATGCGGCAGCGCAGCGCGCCGAGCAGGTGATTCGAAACCGGTTGCAGGGAGAGCACCACTTCTTAGACCACTTGGATCATGGCATTCCGATTGCTGCGACGCTGCGGGGCGACCGGAGAGGCGTTTTGTCCATCGATTTTTCTGGTACGGGTGACGTAGATGCTGGGAACTTCAATGCCAATCCCAGCATCGTTCGCGCCGCAGTCATGTACGTCTTGCGGTGTCTGATGCAAGATGATTTCCCGCTCAATGAAGGAGTGATGCAACGGGTTGACCTGCGGATCCCCACGGGCCTGCTCAACCCCGCACGGGCCAGCGAACTGGCACGCAGCCCGGCAGTCGCTGCCGGCAACGTCGAGACGTCGCAACGCGTGGTCGACGTGTTGCTGGGGGCGATCGGCGCGGCAGCAGCATCCCAAGGAACGATGAATAATGTGTTGTTCGGCAACCAGCGTTTTGGTTTTTACGAAACGATTTGTGGCGGCGCGGGAGCGACTCCGGAAGCGGACGGCGAAAGCGGCGTGCATACTCACATGACCAATACTCGATTGACCGATCCCGAAGTTCTCGAATCGCGCTACCCGGTGCGATTGCGACGTTTTGGATTAAGAAGTGGAAGTGGAGGACGGGGACGGCGCCGCGGAGGCGAGGGGGTGGAACGGGAGATCGAGTTTCTGCAGCCGGTGGTGGTGGGGCTGCTGACAGGTCGGCGAAACCCTGCTTACCCGCCGTACGGACTCGAGGGCGGGGACGCCGGAATGGTGGGAGAGAACTGGCTGTTGCGGCCGGGGGAACAGCCCCAGCGACTGCCCGCCTGTTGCGAAATCCAGGCGGAGGCCGGAGATCGCCTGAGGATTCTGACTCCTGGGGGCGGAGGTTACGGAGTACCCCCGACGGAGTGACCAGCGCGTTATCGCGCGGGGAATGTCGGTTTCTACGGTGTAGTCACCGGCCGTGGGGTCATCGGCGGTACAGGGCGTTTCGTGCAGCCAGGAAGGGGAGCGCGCCGGGCCGGCAATCAGCGGCCCGTAGAATAAACGAGATGAGGTGCACGCCAGTGCGGTGCATACGAGAGCCGGGCCAAGTATCATTGACTTGACCCCTTTTGGGGGCGTCGCCCCAAGGCTGCAGCGCAGCTCGCTACCCGAAAC
>RFIQ01000025.1 GCA_003695565.1 Planctomycetota bacterium
CCCGACCCCGGTGCGCCCCCCATTCCCGCCGGCGATTGAGCTGACGCCGGGGCGAGCAGCGGTTCCGCTCGCGGCACGCCGTTCGAGCGGCTTGAACCAGCTTGCCAACAGGCGGCGGATGTGGAAGATGATCGCCTATGGGAATCTACGATCGGGAGTACTATCGACCGGACACGGTGAGGCCGCTGCGCCCTTGGGACAACCATTCGGCAGTGGCGATGTTGATCATCGCCAACGTGGTTCTTTTTGTGGCCGATTTCTTGTTCACGGCCAATTCGTCTGCGCTCACCCGGTCGTTAACTTTGCACCCGTCTGCGTTGACGCATCCCTGGCTGTGGTGGCAATTCGCCACCTACGGTTTTGCTCATGCGGATCTCGGGCATTTGATCTTCAACATGATCTCCCTGTACTTTCTCGGGCGGGCGGTGGAAGACCGGCTGGGCAAGTGGGAGTTCTTGCGATTCTATTTGGTGACCCTCGTGTTGTGCGGCATCGTTTGGAGCGGTATGCACGTTGGCGAGGACCTGTATCTGCTGGGAGCCTCTGGGGCGGTCACGGCGGTCTCCATGCTGTTTGTATTCTTCTACCCTCAAGCCACCTTGTTGTTGTGGATGGTCGTTCCCATCAAAGCATGGGTACTGGGAGTCTTGATCATCGTCGGGAACCTGTTCACACCGATGACTTCCGACGGTTCGGTGGCCTACGACGTACACCTGGTGGGCGCCGCGTTGGCAGCCGGGTACCACTTCGGCCATTGGAACTTGCGGTTCCTCGTCGATTGGTGGGGAACGGCGCGGCGATTCTGGCAGGCGCGCAGCCGCGGACTTCGAGTTCACCGTCCTGCGCCGAGGGACGGCCAGCACGCCGAACCGGTTGGCAAGACGGACGAGGACTTGGAGGCCGACCGGATCTTGGAGAAGATCTATCGCGACGGCGAGGCCAGCCTTACGCGGCAGGAACGCAAATTCATGGAGCGATATAGTCGCAAGATGCGGCAACGGCGCAAGTAGCCGCAGCCCGCCGAAAACCGAATTGTTCGATGACGCCTTGACGGAACTTCCATGCCCACACCCCCTGATTTTCCCGACCTGCGCGACGAGGTTGCTGGCCATTCGGTGGCTGGTTTGGCGCAAGAATTTGGTACTCCTGTTTACGTGTACGACGCAGCGACCATCACCGCGCGCGTGGCGGATCTGCAATCCTTCGACGTGGTCCGCTATGCCCAAAAAGCATGCTCCAACATCGCCATCCTGGATCGGGTCAAGCGCGCCGGTGCGGTGGTCGATGCAGTCAGTGCTGGCGAGATCGAGCGGGGATTGCACGTAGGTTTCGATCCCCGTACTTCTCCACCGGGAATCGTCTACACGGCCGATCTGTTTGACGAGGACGCGCTCGATCTTGTGGTCCGCCACCAGGTTCCCGTCAACGTGGGATCACCCGATATGATCGACCAACTGGGCCACCGGGCGCCCGGACGTCCCATCATGATGCGCATCAATCCTGGCTTCGGTCATGGCCATAGCCAAAAAACGAACACCGGGGGGCCCCAATCCAAACATGGTATCTGGCATTCTCAGATCGACGACTGCTTGCACCGCGCGCGGAAGTACGGATTGACCGTCACGGGGCTGCACATGCACATCGGCAGCGGCACGGACTTGGACCATTTGCGGCAAGTCTGCTCGGCGATGGAAACTGCTTGTCGCCTCGTAGGGCCAACCGTTGAAACGATCTCGGCGGGCGGCGGCCTGCCGGTCCCTTATCGGTCCGACCAGTCCTATGTCGACTTGGATGAGTACTTTGCGCTGTGGGATGCGACCCGCAAGCGATTGGAGGCGGAATTCGGCCACGCTGTAACGCTGGAAATCGAACCGGGGCGGTATCTGGCGGCGGAGTGCGGGACGCTGATCACGCAGATCCGTGCAATCAAACGGATGGGAGACAATCTGTTCTATTTGGTCGATGCGGGGTTCAACGACTTGGCGCGTCCCATCCTCTACGGGGCCTACCACCCGATCGCGGTGGCGTACAATCCCGAATTGGGAACTCCCAACCAGCCCATAAGTCGAGCGCCGGTGATCGTGGGAGGCCCTCTGTGCGAATCAGGGGATATCTTCACCCAAACAGAGGGGGGGTATGTCGAGCCCCGGGCGCTCCCGCAGGCCCGCGTGGGCGATTTTTTGGTGATTGGTGTGGCCGGTGCCTACGGTTTTGCGATGGCCAGCAATTACAATAGCAAATTCCGAGCGGCGGAAGTGCTGCTGGAAGGGGGACAGGCAAAACTGATTCGCCGACGCGAGACATTCGCGGATCTGATCGAGCTCGAACGGATTCCCCAGTAGGCCTCATCAGAAAGACCGCATCGGAATCCGGCAGCGTGAGATAGAGATTGTGCAACCGTTCGCTGCAGCATCCGCGGCCGCTTACCGAGCGGACTAGGGGGGCGGCGACGGCCGAGGGCTCGATCGACTGTCATGATAACACGATGAATTGCCTGCTCCTGAAGTGGAAAACGGCTTGGGTGGCGTCCAACCGGTTAGATCGCCAACGTTAGCCATGCAAGCCGTGTCCCCTGCTTGAGGCTTTCCAGAAGATTTTTTGCCAGTTTAAGGGCCCATCGGTTGATAAAAAGCTCTTTACTTGTAAGAATTGGGGAATCCGTCCGCACACGCCTCTCTCACCGTGGTGGGCGGAGCAGCATGTTTTCTCGAGACCGAAGTTGATTTCCTTGGTTTTTCGTTCGGCTTGAGAGATTCTTGGTTTTTTGTTTTTGGTTCTTTTTAAGCGAGGTCATGCAATGAAGAACGCATTGCGGGGCACAGCCCGGACGGGTTTTACGCTCGTCGAATTGTTGGTGGTCATTGCGATCATCGGAATCTTGGTTGGATTGTTGTTGCCAGCCGTGCAGGCGGCGCGGGAAGCAGCCCGGCGCATGCAGTGCCAGAACAACGTGAAGCAGTTGTCGTTGGCGTCTCACAATTTCGAATCGGCATACAAGCGATTTCCGCCTGGAATCATTGGCCCGGCGGAGCAGAACAAGAACACGGACTTCCGCTGGTGGAACGATTTTACCAACAGCCCAAATATCGGCCATCTGGTTTTCCTGATGCCCTATATGGAAATGTCAGCCATCTACCAGCCGTTCAGCGACAATCGCGAGCTGAATATCGACAAGACGTACCATGGTGTTACGAGTGCCTTGCGGGGTCGATACACGCCTTGGTGGTCCACTGCTAACGGCGCGGTAAACGTCAGAAGCCCAGGATCGCAATACCGCATTCCCGCGTTCTTGTGCCCATCGGATGATCCGTACAAGAATACCAGGGGTGAGATTATCATGACGGGAACATGGACGAATCCATCGCCTGCGATTGGCCATCTTCGTTTCGGCGGCGGATCGACCCAGTACGGCCGCACTAATTATGTAGGGTGCACGGGGCGTTTGGGCGGGCATATTAAGTCCAGCGCGTTCTACGCACGCTACAATGGCATCTTCGGGAACCGCACGAAGACGACCTTCGGCCAGATTAGCGATGGGACCAGCAACACGTTGCTGTTCGGTGAAGTCACTGGCCAGTATACGGACTGGGATGCCTTCAATCGCCGGATTGGTCGCGAGCGCAGTTTCTTGTGGCACCACAACGGATTGCCCACCGAATTGCATGACCCTTGGTACGAGCAGAATACGAGCTGGGCACATGCCTATCGATTCTCCAGCATGCACACCGGCGTCGGCAATTGGGGCATGGGCGACGGTTCAGTCCAAACCATCAGTAACAACATCGACTTCGACGTGCTCGTACGTCTGTCCGGAAAATCGGACGGCCAACAAGCGTCCTTGCCGGACTAGGCACCTGCGATTGAGGACTGCAGCGCGAGGGTCTACGTATCGATACGTAGATATGGCAATAATTGCCAGCCGCTCCTGGTTGCTACCGAGTTCGACTC
>RFIQ01000312.1 GCA_003695565.1 Planctomycetota bacterium
CCCTTCCAACGCAGGGTCAGCTTCGTGCCCCGGCCGTTTTCGAATTCCAATTCACATTCCGCCTGCGGGGTGATGTTCGTTACCGGAGCCAGCCCCACGAATGCCCCGGTACCTCCACGACGACGCTTCTTTGGAGTGTCAGCGGCCTTACCCCGTGCTCCACCACGACCGTCCATCCGTCTCTGCAGGGTATAGCAATCGAGCTTCAGCGACCCGGCGGTCTTCGCGATGGCGTGCCTGCGAGCTACCTGACACGCCAAATCCCAAAGTTCATCTGGAATCCGGCCGCGTCCCGACTTCGCCGCCCTCCACTGCCTGAACGCCTCCGCGGCCAGATCGAGAAGACGACCGGTGGTTGCAGCAAGTTATTCCACGGAACGGAACTCCATTCGGCTAGAGGATCAAACAACACCTCCAACCTACCCGTTCCCCCAAGAAAACCTGACACTCGTACCGCAAACTCACGGTCCGCTGATCCAGAGCGTGGTAAGGTTGACTGTTGGCATGGACCGTGCGCGCGAACAGGCTTCGTCGCTGCGCAGGAAGGGGGTGGTTGGAAGACGACGGTTGCGGGTCGGTGTGCGTTGGGGGACCTGTGGGGGCTGGTATTCCTCTGGCAACTTACTCAGACTATTGGGGTTGGGCAGATTCTATGGATAAAGGAAGGAAGGCTGCATGGCGCATGACAATGGAGACTCCCCGGCCTGGACGGAGTCGATCGACAAGCTGCAGGCGGCTCGGCAGCGGATTTTGGATCAATTGGGCAAAGTGATCGTTGGCCAGCAGGAGGTCATCGATCAACTGTTGATCAGCATCTTCAGCCGCGGGCACTGTTTGCTTGAAGGGGTTCCGGGGTTGGCCAAGACGTTGATGATTTCGACGTTGGCCAAGACCTTGAGTTTGTCGTTCAGCCGCATCCAGTTCACTCCGGATTTGATGCCGGCCGACATTACCGGCACCGAAGTCATCGAGGAGCAACCCGGCGGGGGGTTGCAGCGGCGGTTCATGGAAGGCCCCATTTTCGCCAACGTGATTCTGGCCGACGAAATCAACCGAACACCGCCCAAGACGCAAGCCGCTTTGCTGGAAGCCATGCAGGAGCGGCAAGTCACGGTCGGCCGCGTGCGGCATCCGTTGAGCGATCCGTTTTTCGTATTGGCAACGCAAAACCCGATCGAGCAAGAGGGGACATACCCCCTGCCGGAAGCGCAGCAGGACCGGTTCATGTTCAAGGTCCTGGTGGATTATCCGAGCTTCGATGAAGAGTTCGAGATCGCGCGGAGGACGACGGCCAAGTTGGAC
The DNA here is from genome assembly GCA_003695565.1 of Planctomycetota bacterium. GTDB lineage: Bacteria > Planctomycetota > Planctomycetia > Pirellulales > Pirellulaceae > Aureliella. The sequence goes on from RFIQ01000312.1 coordinate 1,303, forward strand.
GCGAACGTCAAACCTGTGCTGACCGGCGACGAGATCCTGGCCCTGCAGGACCTGGTCCGCAGCGTCCCGGTGGCGGATCACATCATTCGCTATGCCTTGGCCTTGGTACGGCAGACGCGTGTGGGCACACCGGGAGCTCCCGATTTCATCCGCGAATTGATCGGCTGGGGGGCTGGACCCCGCGCGGTGCAGTTCTTGATCCTGGGCGGCAAAGCGCGGGCGCTGTTGCATGGACGTTCGCACGTTACGGTCGAGGACATCCAAGAGCTGAGCCATCCCGTGTTGCGGCACCGCATGGTCGTGACCTTTGCCGCCGAGAGCGACGGCATCACGACCGATGATGTCGTCGATCGCTTGATCGCCCATACCCCCAGTACAGACGATGAATTGACCAGCGATGCCCGCTTCCAACAAATATTTGCCTCCTGAAGCGGTAAAGCGGGTACAACGCCTGGAGTTGAAGGCCCGCCAAATCGTCGAAGGGTTTCTGTCCGGTTCCCACCGCAGCCCGTACTTCGGCCAGTCGGTCGAATTCGTGCAACACCGGCAGTACGTCCCAGGGGATGACGTCCGGCACATCGATTGGAAGGTATGGGCCCGTCAGGATCGGTTGGTAGTCAAGCAATACGAAGAGGATACCAATCTCCGGTGCACCTTGATGATTGACAGCTCGGCCAGCATGAGTTACGGTCGAGGGGAGAGCAAATTCGATTACGCCTGCACCTTGGCGGCCTGCCTGGGCCTGCTGGTCCTCCGGCAGCAGGACGCGGTGGGCAGCGTGTTGTTCGACAACCGCATTCGGTCGCGGGTTCCTTTGCGGACCAGCCAGCGGCATTTGCAGGATATTCTTGTTTCGCTGGAGAACGCCAAACCGGCGGACAAGACCGACTTGGACGCGGTTTTTCGGGAAGTGATGCAGATCTTTCCCCGCCGTGGGCTGATGGTGCTGATCAGCGATCTGTTGGGGGCCGAAGCGAGTTCGCTCCGCGGCATCGCTGCGCTGCGACAGGCCGGCCATGATGTGATCGTCTTGCACGTTCTGCACGACGACGAACTCGATTTTCCATTCGCCGATCCGACGCGATTCGAAGGCCTGGAGTCGCCGGAGCACTTGACCTGCAATCCCCGTGCATTGCGGGAAGGATATCTGCAGGCCGTGGATCGATTCCTGACGCGCGTCCGCCGGTCGTGTGCGTCGGCCAAGTGCGATTACGTCTTGGTGCGGACCAGTGACGCGCCGGACGCCGTCCTGTCGAAGCTCGTCAGCGAACGCATGCACGCCAACCGGCGTTGATCAGGGGTAGCATAGAAACACATGTCTCAACACGGATGATTGCAAAGTAGCGGAAACACATGCAGTTTCTTTTCCAACCGCTGACCTGGGGGTTTTTGTTGGTGGGTGTGCCGATTCTGGTGCACCTGATCAACATGCTGCGGCATCGCCGTCAGCAGTGGGCGGCCATGGATTTCTTGTTGGAGAGCTACCGCCGCAACCGTCGCTGGGTGATGCTCAAGCAGTGGTTGCTGTTGCTGGCGCGGATCCTGGTGATGCTGTTGTTGGTGGCCATGCTGGCCCAGTGGGTCAGCAGTGCGCAGTGGTTGAGCTGGTTCGGCGGGCAGACGACGCACCACTACATCTTGCTCGACGACAGCTACTCGATGCGGGAGCGGGATCAAACCGATACGCCCTACCAACGCGGGTTGCAGGCGGTGGCTGGTTTGGTGCGATCGATCTCGGCGCGGCCGGGCCAGCACCAGGTGACCGTGATGCGGTTGAGTCGTGCTACCTTGGCCTTGCAGGCCGAGGGGCAAGCGGCGCGGGTGGATGCGGCAGCGGATCTGCTGGGCCAAAGCGTTCCGCGTCAGCCCGAGCGACTGCTCGATCGACTCAAGGCGACTGGTCCCGTCTCACTGCAACTGGCGCCGACCGAGGGACTCGAGTTGCTGGGGCCGATGATCGAACGAGCGACCGAGCAGCGGAGTGAGGTGTACCTGGTCACCGACGTGCGACGCAACGAGTTTGGGCAGCCCGAGACGTTGAAGAACCAGTTGCAGTCCATGGCGGCAGCCAACGCCCGGATCCACCTGGTCGATTGCGGTCGCGAAATGGCAGGGCGAAACCTGTCGGTCGTGTCGTTGGAGCCGGAGCAGGAGGTGTGGGCGGCGGGCGTCCCGTTGATGGTTCGCGTCCAGGTTCGCAATCGCAGTCTGCAAACAGCCAGCAACGTGGTCCTCCGCGTGCGTGCCATCAGCTATCCCCGCGGCGGTGGGCTCAGCCCCGATCCGACGCGCCCTTATTCGGGTGATGCCCAGGACCTGCCGCCAGTCGTGATCGAGAACATCCAACCGGGTGAAACCGTAGCCCGCCTGGTCCAAGTCGTCTTTCCTCTCCCAGGCACGCATGCGGTCGAGGCAGCGTTGCCGGAGGATGTGCTGGCCGACGACAACCGCCGCTGGTGCACCGTGGCGGTCAAGGACATGCAACGCGTCCTGGCCATCGACGGGGCGGCGGACCAGGCCAACGCGTTCTTTCTGGAAAAGGCGCTGCAACCGGGAGGCAACCTCAAGACCGGCATGCAAGTCGAAACGCGGGACGTCGGTTTCCTGCGCGATGCCGCTCCCGAAGTCCTGGCTCAGTACGATGCGATCGCACTGCTGGATGTCCCGCGATTGGATCCACAGGCAATCGATAAGCTGATCGACTATTGCCGTGGCGGTGGCGGCCTGTTGACCCTGGCCGGTCCGGCGACCAACGTCGAGCAGATCAACCAGCAGTGGTACCGGGACGGCGAGGGACTGTTTCCCCTCCCGGTTGTCGGCGTGGACCAGTTCGATACGCCGATCGGCAGCGAGCAACCCCAAGTCCAGGCCGCGGAGCACACGATTTTGGCACCTCTGCGGCGGTTGGAGACCAGCCCGTTTCTGCTGCTGCAAATCCGCAAGCTGCTGCGGGTAGAGATACCAGAGGCTCCGCAGCGGGACGTCCAATTGGTCGCGGTCGGACCTGGCGGTCGGCCGTTGGTCATCGATAGCGCTTTGGGGGCCGGGCGGGTGGTGAATATCCTGACCGGTTTGCATCCGCAATGGAGCAACTGGGCCCAGGATCCGACATTCGTGGTCCTGATGCTGCGTTCGCTGGGATACCTCAGCAGTTTTCGCCGCGCGCCCACCGGCTACCCGGTCGGTGCGCCGATCGAGATGGTGGTGGCTGGTACCAGCGCGCTGCCCGAGGCCGAGGTGTTGGTACCGGCGGGCGAGCAGGGTGCCCGCTTGCGGATCCAACGTCCCGTCCAAATCGACGACGACAGCACGGCATCGGTTCGTTTGGAGGTAGGGTTGGCCCCGGAGCAGAGGGACTTGGTCGAACCGCTGCTGCGCCCCGGCTTGTTCGAGGTGTGGATGCTGACCGCCCAGGGCGAACCGCTGGTGGAATGTCTGGCCCACAATCCGTCGGCGGCCGAGGGAGACCTCAGTCGGGTGGAGAGGGCCGAATTGGAACGCAAGTTGGCCGGCGTCGATTACCGATTCCATACCGCCGAGTCGTTGGCGGGGACCACCGCGACCGGAGATGAAACGTCCCCCAGCGCGCTGGTGATGGCCCTGCTGGGCATGCTGCTGCTGGGGGAACAAGTGCTGGCGTATTCGGCCAGTTTCCATCCCGTTTCGGCCACCAGCGGCCAGGGAGGGAAGCGATGACACCGATGCTGTGGCTGCCGCCCTGCGGACAAACCCGCGTTATTTACCAGTGGTTGCGTCTGGAACGGTTCGAGCTCTGGTGGCATTGGCTGCTGCTGGGCGTCGCCTGTGTCGTGGTGACGGGTTTCGTGGTTGCCTGGTATCGTCGCGACGCGGTGGAGCAAGCGCGGCCCGTGGGGTGGGCGCTGACATTGCTGCGGATCGCCGCGTTGGCCGGGCTGCTGCTGTTCTTCTTGCAATTGGAAAAACGATTCGAGGAACGCGTCGTTCGCGATTCGAAAGTTGCCATCCTGGTCGACACGTCCATCAGCATGTCCTTGCCGGCCGATCAATCGGCCGAGGGAACGATGACTGCGACGCGCGCCGACGAAGCGCTGCGCTTGCTGGCCGGTTCGGATGTCCTCCAACGCCTGGCCCAGGCGCACCAGGTCGATGTCTACCGCTTTGACGCCTTGC
>RFIQ01000313.1 GCA_003695565.1 Planctomycetota bacterium
CGCTTCAACCGCTCGGCCCCGACCACGTTCCCACGGAATTCGTCGACCTGACCTTGGAAGACTGCATCGCCATGGCTTTGCAGAACTCCAAAATCCTGCGGGTGGTCAATGGATCGAATCTGCAGAGCGGCAGTATTTCGGCAGCCCTGCTCAGCGCCGCTCCGGGCCAGATGCCCAGCATCTACGATCCAGCCATTACGGCCACCACAGCCAACACGCAACCGCTGACGATCGACAGCCAAGGGAACCGCGTCGCGCCCCGAGGTGCCGTGCGGGCCAACCAGGTGGGCGGTGTGGAAGACGCGTTGAGCGAATTCGACGCCCAATTCTCGATGTTGTTCGGTTACAACACCACCGACCGACCCCGCAACGTTGGGCCGGGCAACGTGTTCAACCCGCAGTTCTTCCAAGCCGTCGATGCCAACAGCCAGGCGGCGTTGTCGAAACGGATGGCCACCGGCACCATCGCCACCGCCCGTTTCACCACGGTCTACTCGCGCAATAACATTCCGGCCCCCGGCTTGGGACGCAACGTTCCCAGCGACTACACCACGGCACTGGAGCTGCAGGTCACGCAACCTCTTTTGCGAGGCCGCGGGACGTTGGTCAATCGCGTGCCGGTCGTGTTGGCGCGGATCAACGAGGAGTTTCAACTGCATGACTTCGAGGCCAACGTTCGCAACCTGATCAAGGGTGTGGAAGATGCGTACTGGGACCTGTACGCCGGATACCGGGCTTTGGAAGCGGCCCAAGTCGCCCAGGACAGCGCCCTGGACCTCTGGCGGGTCGCCAATGCTCGCACGCAAATCGGCGACACGCCTCCCGAAGCGGAAGCTCAGGCCCGTGCGCTGTACAACCAGTTTCGGGCCCAGGTGCATGCCGCGCTGTATGGGTCGAGCGTACCAGGGAACGATCCTCGGGGGTTGTATGGCCGCGAGCAGATTTTGCGGGAGAAAATCGGCTGGAGCGCCACCGACGGGCGCTTGATCCGTCCGGCCGACGAACCAGCCACGGCGCGCGTCTACTTCGATTGGTATGAGGTCCAGGCCGAAGCCCTGACGCGTAATGTCGAAGTCCGCCGTCAAAGGTGGGCGATCAAGCAGCGGGAAATGGAGCTGATTTCAGCCAAGAACCAGATTCTTCCGCAACTCGATGTAACCGCGTTCTACCGCTGGTTGGGCGTTGGCGATCAGTTGGCTGCTGCGGATCGTAACGGCATTCGATTCCCCAACCCCGGATCGCGGGCCTTGGAGGAACTCACCGGCGGCGATTACCAAGAGGTCGGTGCCCGCCTGGAGCTGACTCCTCAGGCCATCGGCAAACGCCGCGCGCTGGCTAATATCCAAAACGCCCGGCTGCAGATCAAGAAGAGCCAGGAAGAGTTGCGGGAAAAGGAAATGGCTCTGATGCAGGAACTGTCCACCGCCTGGCGGAATCTCGAATCGGCTTACATCGCCATGCAGGATTACCTGGACCAGTGGCAAGCCAACGAGGATGAAATCAAAATTTACAACGACAAAATCACCAACAACGTTGGCGAGCTCAGCCAGTTACTGGACCTGCTCCTGCGGGCCGAGGAACGCCGCAGCCGTGCCCAACTGGCTTACTACCAGGCTGTGACAGAGTACAACAAATCCTTGGTGAATATCCACTACCTCAAGGGAACCCTGTTGGACCTGAACAATATCGCCTTGGAGGAAGGAGCGTGGGTCGAGAAAGCGTATCAGGACGCCGAGGAATTGGCGCGCCAGCGCGGCGGTGCGATCTACTTCGACTATGGGTTCACCCGCCCCGAAGTGATCAGCCGCGGCCCACTGGCGCCTCCACGCACCACCGGCCGAGCAGCCTCCGCGTCCGATGCAGTCGATGCTTCGGGAACGGATACCGAATCGGTGCTGGATCTCGAGGAAGTCCAGCCGCCGAAGCCACTCGACGGCGACCAGCCAGTGCCGGCCGAGCCATCCGCGCCGCAGAGTCTGCAACGCTCGCCGCAAACCCAGGGGGCGCCTGTAAGGCAAGCCGCTGCTGCTCCGGTGCAACAGTTTGACTGGGGGGCTGCCGCTTTCGACGCCACAGCCGATCGCGAGGTGGCGCCGGCCCGGTTCCGTCGTGGCGAGTCGGCGCAAAGTAGCCGCGCGATCGTCGTTTCCTCCGGTGGCGGAGCGAGGTACTCGCTCAGCGATGCCAATCGGGCTCCGACACCAAGCCACCGCCGGGGGTCGTCCGCCGACGCCCCGTCGCATCAATCGTCCCAGGCAGAAGCCTGGCGGCCACGTTAACCCGAAACTCCCAACACACTGTGGCGTCGTGTCGCTCGGCCTCGCCCGCACTTCCGGCCCAGAGAATCGAACGCCAAGCCCACACGTTAAGCCTTTTTAGCCATGCGAACCGCACCGACAGTGCATTGTTATCGAGTGATTCATTTGCGAACAGCTTGATGCTGTGAACGAGGGCAGGGGGCTCTTGCCACGGCGGGTCCGGAAGCTCGACCGACGAAGCGACAGATGCACCATCCCACCGAGGATGGGCGATTTCGCACCGTCGATCCGAGAGCTACCGCGGCTCGCCGTGGCTTTTCTTATTCCGCTCACACCGGCTTGAGTGTTCAGAACAACCCCGCCGACCGCGACCTTGCTATTTCTTGCGCACCGGTTTGGGATCAAGGTTGGCATCGATGTCGCCCGGTGCCAACTGGGATTCGATTCCTTGCGCAGGAACTTCTGCTCCGGTGACCCATACCAGGGCATTCAACACGACCTTGCGAAACTGATCATTGGCCCAGTTGTCGTGGAAATGCCCGCCAGTAAACCCGAACCCACGGCCGCCATCGGCGCGTTCGACCGCCCACATCATCGCCTCGGCGCGGCCCGCATTGGCCACGATGTGCGGGTAGGGACCGGGGGGATACACGTAGGGCCCGTCACGGACATCGTCGGAAGGAACGGCGACTAGAATCGGCGTAAATCGTAAACCATCGACTTCGGCTGGCTGGTTGCCCGGCAAGTCGGCGATGAATCGCATATTGAAATACCATTCGTCCTGAATCCCGAAGGGCTGTACGCCACGGGTGATCGGGTGCTGGGGCAAATGTACGAACTTGGGTTCCCAAATCGGATTGCAACTGAACATATGTTCGTAGTGGCCGCCGATCCACCGCTTGAACTCCGCCCCCGCCTGGTCCGGCACGACCTCCACGGCATAATGCATGCAGCCGATACCGACTCCCTCTCGAGCCAATCGATCGATTTTCTCCTTGCGGCCCGGCGCAGCCACCACCTCGTGCTTTCGCCCGCCGTCCATGTAGAACACGATCCCGTCCGCATCGTCGAAAATCGACTCGTCCTCCGGCCAGCCGTTCAAGACATAGTGGCACTCGATGCCTGGGAAATCGGCCAAGCACTTGTGCAGCAACTGCACGCCCGCATTGAACTCGTGCATGCGCGGCGGATGAGAAGGCTTTCCGGCCACCAAGACCAGCTTTTTCTTGTCGACCCCACCGGCTGCGTCTTGCTGCGCCGCCAACGTTTGGGGCCACACCCCGCCGCACAGGATTCCCACTGCCATCGCGCACGCGACGCGACGCAGAATGCAACTCGTGATCATCGTACTTGAACTCCTTCGTGGTTCTTGTGTTCCCTGAGCGAGCCGTTGGGCCGTATGTCCAACCAGCCGGTGCCAAAGATTATAACCGCCGCTGGCCGACAATTCCCCCTACCAACGCCAGGGCGAATCGCTACAATAAATGGCTGGATCTTCGTGTTGGGCCGGGTCAGTCGAGTTGGCATGATCGAGCTCCTACCACTTGGCGTTTTCCGGCACGGAACACCATGGATCAAAACACGTCTCCGTAGCTCAACTGGATAGAGCGTCGGCCTCCGGAGCCGAAGGTTGTGGGTTCGAATCCCGCCGGGGATACTTTGAAGGGGGCTTCCCAAGTCTCTGGGGTTCAATCATTTCTGCGGCCCAATGCAAATGGCCGCCGCTCGTACGCCAACCGCCCCCTCATGGAATGATCGCGCCGCTGCAAATCGATGCGAACTGACGCCATGCATTGAGTGCTTCATGGCACCATCGTTGTCGCTCGATGCCTTGCTCATCGAATGGGAGTCCCGGCGAGATCGCGAAGGCATTAGCGCCCCAGTACGCGAGGAACTGGCTGATGTGGAAGCCGGGCGTCACCGCGATGCCACATGAAATCATGCGAGAGCTTGGCAAGAAATACGGACTGCTAATGGAGTGACCTTCATCGTCGAGTGGACTCGCCGCGGCCAGCGGGGCGTTCGATAAAACGAGGCTCACCGGGCGGCAACTGAGCGGCGCACGCGGTGGGCAACCGAAGAATCGGCATGCATGCATTTGCATTTGTATCGCCTCGTTTGACATGGCGTGCGCGCGGGCGAGTTAGCGGTCGGAGACGCTGATGGTGCTGGTGGACGCTAGGGGGCCATTGGTGATAGTCGAACGGACAGCCTCGTGCCGGTTGAGGGCTGGGCAAGACGTATCGATAACCGCTGGATGTTCTTCAATGGACGCTGGGGCGGCGTTGTCTTGGCTGGTGCGACAGTGAAGCGTGCCGACGCAGGTTCGATGATTTCCGCCACCAGCTTCCGGTTGCCTTGAGTCAGTACGGCTCGACGGCCATCGATGGTGACGTTGGCCGAAGTATGCATGTGCCAATCGACCCGCACGGCCTTCTCGGCATCGACTTCGTCCCGGATGATCACGTCGCGACCGACCAGCGCCATGCTCCGCAGCACCCGCGTGGTGTCGGGCCATGCCTTCGTCAAGTCGGCAACGGCGGTCGCTCCTTCTGCATTGGCTTCAAAACGGATGATGGGGGCTGTGGCGGTTGGCGATTGATTCTGCCCGTTGATGACAAGGGTGTTATGGCCTTCGGTCATGAGGCGGTAGTACGTCCACCGTCGACGGCCGAAGTAGGCCGGTAGGTTGTAGTCATCTGGCCCGAGATCGACAGCCCAACGCACGCCATCGGCGTCGAGCACGAACGTGCCGAGGTCGAGGTGCGAGTGGTTCACGCGGTTGTCACCGCCTTTGAAACCGACGAACGTCGCCCTTGGATCGTTCCACGCCGACCGCATGGTCACTACCCCCACGCCGGAAAAATGTCGAGCCTTCGGTAAGTCGCGGAACTCGGATTGCAAGTCGCGATCCAACCACTCGGCGCCCCACAGCAAGTCGAGGGCTGACGGGCGGCTGGTCGCGTACGGCAATTGGGCTGCAGCGTAGACCGGTCGGTTGAATGCGGTCGCCATCCAAAACAACTGCGGAGCGCCTCCCCAACCGTCATTGGCATCGGCATAGTTGAACGTCAAACCGGTGGGGCCCGTGAAGTAAATGGGGAATTCGCCGGTCGCCGGAAAACCGGGCATTTGGCTCAACCCAAAATCTTCACCGAGCGCCGTCCGCAATGCGGCCAGCAGGTAGACGTTGTATTCCGTCGCGTACCGCCAGTAGCCCGGTCCTTCTCCCCAACCGCCGTCCGGCCGAAACTCGCGCATCGCCAGCGGCAGCGAGTGCAAGGCGGCGTGCAATACGTCAGCGGCCAGTTCCGGTTCTTCGTCGGCGATCGCAAGCGCGCCAACCCCCATCCCTCCGTTGCAAACCTGGTTCCAATTGTGGTTTGCGCGCGACCACCAGCCGCCTTCGCGATAAACGGCCAATCCCGGTTCGAGCCCCATCTCGATGATTGCCTGCCGCAACTGCCGCCGCTGATCGTCGGTCCATACGTCATGCAACCAGTCGTAACCGATCGCCACAGCAAACGTCATCTCCGCCGTATCGAGAAAATGCGATGGGTTCCAATCCTTGAAGCGGGTGACGGTATCGAGTTCCTTCCAGGCTCGCGCAGCGAATTGTTTCTCCTGCGTCAGCCGATACATGAGGGACAACAACAGCACTCGGTCCTTAGCCGCCCGTGAGACAGCCAGCAGCCGTTTGCCATCGGGGATCTCGTACTCCAGTGGCGGTGTGTCGATCAATCGCAGTGCGTTTTCCCGCAACCGCTCGCGGCAAGCGGCGGCGCGAGGATTCGCTTGACACAGCTCGATTATCGATGCAAAAGAATCCGCCGTAGCCATCAGCCGCGGATGGTCGCCACGGAGGCCATCGAGCGTTTTTTCGCGCGACGGCAACGATAGGTCACCGGCCGCTGCGAACTGGCAGGACAGCGCCAACAGCGCCATGGCATAATTCGTGCACAACTTGTTCATGGCAGCCACCTCTCATTCCGACGGGTTCCGAAATCATCCTGTTTGTGCTTTTGTGTCACCATCTCCTGTTAAATCATCCCTAGCATCAAGGCCCCAGCGGCAATCTGACAGATCAGGCAGACTGTGCGCCCCAGGCTACCCGGCAATTTGGACCATGCTATCCTATTTAGAGTTCGGATGCCACCGATGCGACCGCCTTAGTCCTCGATGCGGCCGTCCACACGGTTCCGACGACATACCCGACAGCAACCGCAGTATGCAGGTGCAACCGCATAAGAACTTGGAAAACAATTCTGACTTGTTCGCTTCCAGCACCCCGGGGCCCCCTCGCTGCAATGAGGCTCTCGTCCGGCAATGCGCTTCCCGTTAGGGACAAACCAAGAATCGCCGCGCGCAGAGCGTATTTCGCGTCATTGCAGAACATTTTTTTGTCCACTGCTTCTTTAACTCCTTGACGCGTATTATTGGGCCGCTAGTATTCTACATATTCTTGTGCACTATTTACCGCCGAGCGGGTCTCGATTGGATTGTGAGGGACAACATGAAGCGACTTTGGCTCCTGTTTGGATTGGTGTTGGTCGTATCGTTTGCAGTGCTGGGTTGGGTAGGGACTCGCATCTATCAGGAAATGCCACCCATCCCTGATCTGGTCGTCACGTCGGACGGAAAGACGATAATCGACAACGGTGAAATCTCCGCGGGCCAGAACATCTGGCAGACCATGGGGGGCATGGAAGTTGGTTCCGTGTGGGGGCATGGCAGCTATACGGCGCCCGATTGGACGGCCGATTACTTGCACCGCGAAGCGGAATTCATTCTAGAACGATGGGCGAACGATGAATTCAACCAGCCCTTCAGTGAGCTTGACCAGGAGTATCAGGGACAGCTCACGGCTCGACTGACGAAACAATTCCACACCAACAACTTCGACGCGGAAACCGCCACCCTAACGATCGATCCGTTGCGAGCCGAAGCATTCGCAGCAAACGTGGAACACTATCGCACGGTGTTCATGGATGGAAACGCCGACTATGCCATTCCCGCCAGAGCCATTCCGGATAGTGAGCGAATACGAAAGCTGGTCGCGTTCTTCTTTTGGAGTTCGTGGGCCGCCGCGGCGGACCGGCCCGGCGATGTCGCCAGCTACACGAACAACTGGCCGCACGAACCTTTGGTCGGCAACCGGCCCACCGGGGACAATATCGTATGGACGGGCGTCAGCATTATCATGTTGCTCGCCGGGATTTCTGCGATGGCATGGTGGTATGCGTCGCGTCGCGAAGAAGACGAGGCTGCCGGGCTGTCGCTGGAGTCTGATCCACTCGCTCGGTGGGAAGCCACGCCGTCACAGAAAGCGACCATCAAGTACTTTTGGGTCGTAGCCGCACTGATTCTGGTGCAGATGGGGCTAGGGGTCATCACTGCGCACTACGGCGTGGAGGGCGATGGCTTTTATGGGTTTCCACTCTCCGACTGGTTGCCGTACAGCGTTTCTCGAACGTGGCACATCCAAACCGGGCTGTTCTGGATCGCTACTGCCTGGTTGGCTGCTGGATTGTTCATCGGCCCGCTGGTAAGCGACCATGAACCCAAGGGTCAGCGACTCGGTGTCAACATCCTGTTCGGTGCCTTGCTGGTGGTGGTGGTCGGATCGCTGAGCGGCGAGTGGCTGGCCATCCACAACCAGATGAGCGACGCTCAGTCGTTTTATTTCGGCCATCAGGGATACGAGTACGTCGACCTAGGAAGATTCTGGCAAATCCTGCTGATGATCGGGTTGTTGCTATGGTTGGCACTCATGATTCGAGTCCTGTTGCCCGCTTTGCGGCGGACCGGCCATCAGGAGCAATTGGTCGCTCTCCTGGCTGTCTCTACCGGAGCCATCGCTCTGTTCTACGGAGCAGGGCTTACCTGGGGACAACACACCCACTTGACAATGGTCGAGTACTGGCGGTGGTGGGTGGTCCACCTGTGGGTCGAAGGGTTCTTTGAAGTCTTTGCGACGACGGTCATTGCGTTTGTGTTCATGCGGCTGAATCTCGTGCAACCGAACCTGGCCGCGGCGGCTGCATTATTGTCGGCGACCATCTTTCTGGCCGGCGGCATCATTGGCACGCTGCATCACCTGTACTTTGCCGGTACGCCGACCGTCGCCTTGGCATGGGGGTCGGTGTTTAGTGCCTTGGAAGTCGTACCATTAACATTGGTTGGTTTCGATGCCATGGAAGACTTGCGCCGTTCGCGGAAGAGCGTTTGGGTGCAGCGTTACAAATGGCCGATCTACTTCTTCATCTCCGTCGCGTTTTGGAACATGGTCGGCGCCGGCTTGTTCGGCTTCATGATCAACCCGCCCATTGCACTCTATTTCATGCAGGGACTGAACACGACTCCTGTCCACGGTCACACAGCATTGTTTGGTGTCTACGGAATGTTGGGAATCGGATTGATGCTGATGTGCCTGCGCGTACTGATTCCGGCTCGCGAGTGGAAAGACGGCCTGCTGAAGTTCTCGTTCTGGAGTTTGAACATTGGCTTGTTCGCCATGTGCTGTTTGAGTTTGCTGCCCGTCGGCCTGTTGCAAACCAAGGCGTCGGTCGAACACGGCTATTGGTTCGCCCGCAGCAGCGAGTTCCTGCAAACCCCGCTCATGCAGACGCTGCGGTGGATGCGAGTGCCTGGCGACACATTGTTCTTTCTCGGTGCCGTAGGGCTGGTCGTCTTTGTAGCGGGGCTGAAAACCGGCCATTCGTTCCGTGAGACTGTCCCCTTACAGGACTGAAGCCGAACCCAGGCGCCGATGGTCCAAGACGTTTCCGCGAAGGAGCAATCCACTATTCACCGATTCCGCGGCCGCCTGAGCTTGAGCCTCACCAACGCCGCTGAATTCGTAACGGTTCAACGCGGAAAGCGAGGGGACTGGATGCCGGTACCCTGGTCCGCAAACCAGGGTACGCTGCTGTGAGAGCCCAAGCCAAGATCAGTGAGATCGTGACGACATGCGACCCCACTCCTGCTGAACCAGCCTGGGGACCGGATGATCGGATCAAGAAAAAGTGAGGCGTGAGACCAAGTTTCTGCCCTGTAGAATCGCATGCACAGCCCGCACGGATTCTGTCATAACGGACCGCCCAGTATGGGGTTAGGTATGCGCACCTTGCCCGCCTCATTAAATCGTGTGAGCCAACCGTAGATGGTGTAACATTTGTTATACTTAGAGTTCCTGCCGCAGGATGAGGGCGGCAAAGGGGGCCACGATCGTCTGGCCTCGATTACCGGAAGGCTGGCACTCGATTGGTAGAGCCGGGGATTATGGGGGTGCTCAACTGGGCGTCGCCTGGCGGCGAGTTCCGGCTTCGTGAGGGATTTCGGAGAGTCAAGTAGCAAGGTTGGCACGGTGGAACAGGTTCCCGCTGACTATTCCCAGCGAATCAAACGACTGCGCGGTCGCCTAGGGTTGACCCAGACGGATCTGGCCGAGCGCATGGGCGTCTCATTCGCCACGGTCAATCGATGGGAAAATCAACAGACCAAGCCGTCCCGGGTCTACTGGGAACGACTGCTTCGAATCGGGGACGACACGCCAGCTTCCGAAACCGTCGACACTTCGGAGGCCACAACGCCAAGACTTGATTTCACGGCTCCCCCGAGCGTGGTCCGAGCGGTGGCTGAAGGCGAGCGGCTGTCGTTCGGGCACATGGCCAACCCGACGTTCGCTACTGAAATCTCGCAGATCGATCCACTGCCTCACCAGCGGATCGCGGTCTACGACCACATGCTGCGACAGGAACGCCTCCGATACCTCCTGGCCGACGATGCCGGTGCGGGCAAAACGATCACGACCGGGCTCTACATCCGGGAGATGCTCTCTCGGCGACTCCTTCGTCGAGTCTTGATCGTGCCGCCGGCGGGCCTCATCGGAAACTGGAAGCGGGAACTCGAAAAGCTGTTCAGCCTCTCGTTTCAGGTGGTTAGCGGCAGCGACGCGCGGTCCCGCAATCCCTTCGTCGGCCCCGACAGCGATCGCGTCATCATCAGCGTCGATACGCTTCGCGCATCGTCCGCGTTCAATCGGCTGCGCGAACCCCAGGTCCAGCCGTACGAACTGGTCGTCTTTGATGAAGCGCACAAGTTGTCGGCCGATCGCGGTTCAGACCTCTATGTCCGCCGAACGGAACGCTACAAGCTGGCCGAGGCGCTCGCCGGCGTGAAGGGCGTCGAGGACCAGTGGCAACTCAGTTGGTCGGCGCATCACTTGCTGTTGCTCACCGCCACGCCGCACATGGGCAAGGACTACCCGTATTACGCGCTGTGGCGATTGCTCGAACCGAATGTCCTGACGACGGTCGAGGCGTTCAACGATTTCCCCGCTGAACATCGCAAGCGTTATTTCATTCGCCGGACCAAGGAGGAAATGGTCAAGCTCGACGGTACGCCGCTATATCCACAGCGCGTGTGCGACACGCTGACCTATGACCTCGCGCACGGCGAAATTAGCGAACAGACCCTGTACGACGAAACAACGGCCTACTTGCGCCATGTCTACAACCGCGCCAAGCTCCTGAACCGGTCCGCCGCGCGTCTGGCGATGAGCGTCTTCCAGCGTCGTCTGGCCAGTTCGACATATGCCCTGTTGCGATCCTTCGAGCGGCGCATCGCCAAGCTCGATGAACTGATCGAGCAGGTGCAGGACGGACGTTTGACGATGGAACAGCTCTTGCTGTTGCAGCGGCAAGTCCGCGACGAGGACGACGTCTTTGAAGCCAAAACGGCCGACGAGGAATCCGGCGAAGGCGACGAGGAAGAGAACGAACGTCAGGAAGAGAAGCTGCTGCAGGGGGTCGTGGCCGAATCCCTCGATGAATTGCGCGCCGAGCGTGATCAGGTTGTCGCACTGCTCGAACTGGCTCGCCAGGTGTACGACAAAGGGAGCGAGTCGAAGTTCGAACGGTTGCGTGAAG
>RFIQ01000314.1 GCA_003695565.1 Planctomycetota bacterium
GACCAGGCCCACGCCCGTTTTCAGGATCCACACAGCGATTTTCTGGGTCTGATTCGGCTCTGGCGTTTTTGCGATCAGTTGCATGAACGTCTTAGCCGCAGCCGGTTTCGCCGGGCCATGTCGGAAAATTACCTGTCGCTCCAGGGCTACTGGCAGTGGCGTGAAACGCATCGCCAGCTGCAATCGTTGTTGCGAGCGGCCGGCTATCGGAACCACGGCAAGAAAATCGAATTGCCTGAAGTGGAACCTTCCCACGAGCACGATGAACCGGCCAGGCGTTCATCCCGCCATGCCAAAGGAGGGACCAAACGGTCCCGCAACGCCGAATTGCCTGCCGGTTATGACGTGGTGCATCTGGCGATACTCAGCGGGCTGCTCCGCAATGTGGCACAACGTAGCGAGGGTTTTGAATACACGCTGGCCGGAGGCCTGAAGGGAGCTATCTGGCCCGGTTCGGGGCTGTTCCGTCATGGTCCAGCTTGGTTGGTGGCGGCCGAGGTAGTGGAAACCAGCCAGCGATTCCTGCGAACCGTCGGGAAAATCGATGTTGCCTGGTTGGAGCAGGCAGCCGCCCACTTGCTCAAGCACAATTACGTCGAACCGCACTGGAGCAAAAAAGCTGGCGCGGCCATGGTCTATCGCCACAGTACCTTGTATGGGTTGCCCGTGGTCACTCGACGGCGGCAAGCCCTGGCGCCAATCGACCCGCAGATGGCTCGGGCCCTGATGATCGAACATGGACTGGTTGACGGACAATGGAGATGCAACGAATCATTCTACGTTCATAACCGGGAGATGCTGGCCGATGTGCAGGAACTCGTGCATCGCACCCGGGACGGGGCCATTGCTGCCGATCGATACGATTTGATCGAGTTCTACAATACCCGCTTGCCCGCGGAGGTGACCGACTTGCAAACGCTGCGGGGTTGGTTGCGACGCAACCAAGGAACTTCGGCCGCCCAGGCGCTCTGGATGCAACCTCAAGACCTGGTGCGGTCGAGTCGAGATCCTGGTCCGATCGATCAACTCTACCCCAACCAGGTCTGCATCAATGGAATCGATTACGGTGTGGAGTACCATTTTGAACCGGGCCATCCCCGCGACGGGGTCACCATCACCGTACCGGCTGCCGCACTCCGACAAATCGACCCTGGCTTGCTCGAATGGTTGGTGCCCGGCATGCTGGAAGAAAAAATTCAGCAGTTGATCCGCGGTTTGCCTAAATCGAAACGCACCGCCTTCCTCCCAGTCCCGGAGGTGGCCGGCCGTTTGGTGCGGGAAATCAGCGATGCAGCTTACCAGGAGCCGCTGCTGACGACCCTCAGCCGGGCCATGTGCCGCCATGCGAGCGAACCGGTTCGACCGAGCGATTTTGACCTGGCCCGCCTGCCACCGCATTTGCGGTTTTGCGTGCGCGTCGTCGATCATGGCGGACAGGAGGTAGCGGCCGGACGTGACTTGGAACATCTTCGCCGGGAGTACGCGCCCGCGACGTCGCACGTGGATCCCGGCGATTTGGCTGCAGCGGAGGACTTGAAACCCCGTCGTGTGCAGCTCGATGAATTGTCAGAAATACCAGCTCCCCGCGCAATCGGTCGCACAGGTCCCACAGCGTTGGCATTCCCGGCGTTGGTAGATTGTGGCCAACATGTGGAATTGCGGTGGTTGGACAACGAAGGGGAGGCCCGGCGCCTGTCGCAGATCGGGTGGGCGCAGTTGTTTGCGTTGAAGCATCGGCGGCTGTTGAAGAGTCATATCCAACACCTGCCCCAGATCCAGCAATGGGCCCTGTTGCTGTCCCACCAACTTCCGGGGCGCGACGTCTTGGAAGAATTGATGTTGTTGACCTCCCGGATAGCCTTCCTGGGAGATGGCCAGCCTCCTACCACCGCAGCGGATATCGACGTACTGAGAATGCGGGCGGCACAGCAAGTGTCCCTGGCGGCGCAGGAGATTGCCAGTTGGTTGCCCAAGTTGGCTCCCCCCGTACACGAGCTGCGCAGCCGCCTGGAAAGGATACCCGGCAGTTGGGACGACATCCGCCACGATATCGAGCAGCAGATCGATGCACTGTTCATCGAGGATTGGATGCGTCACGTCCCGTGGAGGCATTTGCGAGAGTATCCACGCTACCTGGCAGCGATCCACATCCGGCTGGAGCGATTGCCCGGAGGTGGCGTCGATCGGGATCGAAAATCAATGGTGGTGGTGCAGCGATTTTGGGAGCAGTACCAGGCGATGCGCGATCAGTCTGGTGGCGACGCTTCCCAGGAGCATCTGGAAGAACTGCGCTGGGCCATCGAAGAATTCAGAGTCGCCCAATTCGCGCAGAAACTCGGGACACGTATCAAAGTCTCCGAAAAACGATTGCAGTCCATGCTGGTTTGATGTGGGCCATCGCGGGCCACATCAGCGAATCGGACCGAATACCGCCTATCGACGGATCGCCTCGGCAAAGAAGCCACCGGCGCGGGAATAACTCAACCAACGACCGCCAGGCAACAAACGATCCGCGCGCACATCGATGGGCGTGAGCCGCGGCATCGGGAAGCCGGCGTGCCGCAGATCGACGATCAATTCGCTGCGTCGAAAACGATGCATGAACATCGAGGGCAAATTGCGATAGACATAGACGGTATCTCCCAACTCGCACCGGCGGTCACGGATTGCACTCCACGCCGCAGAGGCTAGTCTCCCCCAGCCGCCAGGCTCCCGCAGATCGCGCCATAGGTGATGCACGTGCAGCAGCAGAATGCCGCCATCCTTCAGGATCCGGTGACAATGGCGTAGACAGCGCCGTCGATTAGCCCGACCTCGAAGCATGCCCAGACTGCTGAACATGCACAAGATCGCATCCGCAGACTGGTCGCTGAGAAAGTCCAGCTCTGCCATGTTGCCGCGAAGGAACACGGCACCGGCTACCGAGGTAGCGAGTTTTTGCTGGGCCTGTCGGAGCATGTGTGGGCTCAAGTCGATATTGACGACGCGGTAACCTCTCGGCACCAGGACTTGGGAAAACCGGCCGGTCCCGCATCCCAGATCGACCACGACTCGCCCTCCCCCTTCCGCTTCGCCACCGAACGTCGCGGCCAACCGCTCCAAGACAAAGCGTCGGTCCAACTCGAACATCGCATGGGAACGGAAATACCCATCGTAGTCCGTGGCGATCGATGGCGATTGGATATAGTCCCAGCTTCCGCGATGAACTCCGCTGGGCAGCCTCCACTCAGGGCGATTCGACACCTGCTCCTCCCATAATGGTCGCAAGATCTCCGTAGTAGCCGCGATATTGGGGAAAACGAAGCCCCGCCGTCTGCAACACCTGCAGGGGCACCTTTGTTCGTCGCCCCTCAATTCCCTCGCCAGCAATTCCCTTGCTCCCAAGACACCCGCTTTACAGGTGCTGCAGCACAAGTAAAACGATAATCCCTGGGGGTAGCCCGCGATACCACCGACTTTTGGCGGAAATACTTTGACTTGGGAGTAGAAAGAGTGGCAATACGCATCGCTATCAATGGTTTTGGTCGCATCGGTCGACTGACGTTTCGCAATTTGATGCAACGGAGCAACGAGTTCGAAGTCGTTGCCATCAACGATCTCACCGACAACAAGATGCTGGCAACGTTGCTCAAGTACGACACGATTCACGGTCGGTACAACGGCGAAGTCAGCGCTACCGATTCGCATATCGTCGTCAATGGCCAGAAGATTCTGGCGTTGAGCGAGCGCGATCCCGCCAAGCTGCCTTGGAAGGAGAATAACGTCGATATCGTGATCGAAAGTACGGGCATTTTCACAGCGCGCGCCACCGATTCCAAGCCGGGATACGATACCCATTTGGCCGCCGGTGCCAAGAAAGTCATCCTCAGCGCACCGGCCAAAGACGGGGCCGACCTGACTTGCGTTATCGGTGTCAATGATAACAAGCTTACACCGGAGATGAACTGCGTCTCGAATGCATCGTGCACCACGAACTGCTTGGCGCCCGTCGCCAAAGTCTTGCATGAGACCTTCGGCATCGATTCCGGTTTGATGACCACCGTTCATGCCTATACGAATGATCAAAATGTGCAGGATCAGCCGCACCGCGATCCGTATCGAGCACGGGCAGCAGCTCAAAACATTATCCCAACCTCGACGGGTGCTGCGAAAGCGGTCGGATTGGTGATTCCGGAACTGCAAGGCAAACTCACCGGTATCGCCATGCGTGTCCCAGTCGGAACCGGCAGTGTTGTCGATTTGACGGCCAACCTTGGTAAGGATGTCACGGCTGAAGAAATCAACGCAGCCATACGGCAAGCGGCTGAGACAACTCTGCAGGGAATTCTGGCGTACACCGAAGATCCCATCGTCAGCTCCGATGTTATCGGCGATTCGCACAGCTCCATTTTTGCAGCGGACTTCACCCAGGTCCTGGGCGGCCAAGGTAAATTGGCCAAGGTGGTGAGCTGGTATGACAACGAATGGGGATACAGTTGCCGTACGGCCGATCTGTGCGCTTTGCTGGGCAAGATGTTGTAAATACCGGCTGTCTCCACGCGGTAGGCTCGATGCTACGGTCCGGCGCTCATCCGCCGGACCGTACGACTTCGTTGGCCCGCTCAGCCTGTGGGAAACTGGCGACAGTACTCGTAGACTGCCATCGTCGTTGCTGTTACGACGTTGTAACTGGCAGGCTGGCCGTAGACTGGAATTTCAATGACTTCATCCAACAGGTTCAATACCTCTTGGGAGAGTCCCTCGCGCTCCGATCCGATGACCAAGGCCGTCTTGCGTGTAAAACGGTAGTCGTATAGCACGGTCGAACCGGTCGTCTGCTCCAATCCCACGCACCGAAATCCATCACTGCGCAGCCCCGCCAGTAGTGGCAACAGGCTGCGGTGTTTTTCTATCGCTACAATGTCGGCAGCATTCCGAGCGATCGTGCGGTCGACGCGTCCCTGCCCGGCATACAAGATGCGTTGGATGCCAGCGCAGCCAGCCAATCGAACCAGGCGACTCAGATTCACACTGCTGCGCATGGGGCTGACCACCATCACCAATTCGCGCGGGCGCGCTAAGGGGGTGGGGGGCTTGTGCCGGATATGCTCGAATCTAGCCATCTGTTCACTTGCCTCTTTGAATGCACGGCCGTTCTCGCCCGTCATCTCGCAGGGTCAGGATAGCGCTCGTCCCGAGAATAATCCACGCGTCCACAATGAGGAATCGCATGTCGATCTCCGATCTCGGTCGCTGCGTCCATCAACCCTTCTCAGTTCGCGTCGCCGGTCGGTTGCAGATCCCATGCAACAGGTTCGGGCAGAGGTAATATGAAGTCCAATACCCGATTGATATCTCTACATCCTTGCTCTTGAAAGAACGCCATTCCCCGCTGATGCAATTGACCATCCGATGCACCGGCTAAGACCCGGACGGCAGCCGCCATCAATCCATGGTGCGCCCGCTCCAAACGATCGGCTACTGCTGAGAACTCGTCCGGCCCAACAGGTTGCCCACAGTGGACGCGCAACGCCAGTTCAAAAGCCTCGCCGGAACCGGCTAGTGCGGGTTCCCTCAATCTCCGCAAGCGATGCATCCAGCGACGGATCTCTCGCAGGCGCTTCCGCGACGGATGTGCCTCCTGCCGTAAGAGCACCAAGTTGCAACTAAGCCCAGCCGATACTGCCAGCCAGCGGTAATGGGGGGACGTTAACAAGAACTGGGAATGCATCTGCGGCCAATACCGGTGCAGCAGCTCGTACGCTTGCTCGGGCAATCCAAGGTATAGCGCGCGGTAGATGGAGGATATCCACCAGAAGAAACGCGGGGACTGGAAAGCGGGCGCCGCGATCAGCTCAGTCGCGTGTTCCAGGGCACTATCGATTTGTTCCCGTTCGCCGAAGAACAAGTCCGACCAGAAAGGGGGGCCCACCAGCCCTAACAATTCCGCCACTCGCGATTCTTGCCGCATAGCTAGCGTACGAAAAGCATCCAGATCCGCACGCAATTCCTGCAGAGCACCTTGGTGCCACAGACCTGCCACACGCAGCCATCTGGCGAACAGCAATTCCCACTGTACGCTCAAGGGATCATCTTCAAAATGATCCATGGCGCGGCCAGCAGCCTTGGTGGCTCCCCGAAATCGACCTCGTAGGATATGCCATATGGCGCGCGTCAGATGGGTTTGGGCGGCCAGTTGGGGCGTTAGTTCAGCGTGGGAGAGCTCACGAGCCTGCCGGTACCAGCGAATCGCGATGCGGTGCCAGGGACGCCCCGCTAGGGTCAATAACAGAGACGCATGGAGCAACACGAGGCTGCGATCCCCCTCCGATCCGCATCGACGACTCAAACGTGAAAGCTCCAACAACAGGGTTGGCCCCAAGCGGCTGTCCAGAAACGTTGTAGGTAGAGGCAGACGCGCCAGACAGCGTTCCTTGTCAGAAAACTCGCGGCGGACTTCAGGGACTTCTGGCCAACCCTTTCGATGCCGCACCGCCATCGCTAGAGTGCGGAAACGAATTACCGATTGACTAAAGCGAGACCCCAAGGCGAAGGTGGATTCAGCATCGATGCCGGCAACCGAACGCAAGCGATCTAAGCCGCGTTCCAGCTCGCCCTCGCGAATCCACTGCTCACCTGCTAGAGCCCGGTACAAGTCGCATTGCGTTTCATCAGTACAGAACGATGCAGCTAGATCATAGGCTCTGGCGGAGGGGCCCGCGGCACCAACATATTGCAGACACTCCGCCTTCACCACCATGACTTGCAATTGCTCCGCATGCGAACGAACTGCTTCCGGATGCTCGGCCCGCTTCAGCAATTCGATTGCCTGTGCATGGTTCCCTTCGGCACGCGCTTGTAAAGCCGCTTGCAGGTAACAAGCCGCCGCTTCACGGTAGTTTCCCGATTCCCAGTAGTGTAAACCCATCCGTGCCCACGGCGTAGGAACCTGGCTGGACAACATCCGTGCCACCCGGAAATGTCGGCGCCGTCGGCGAGCCTCGGGCATGCGATCCAGTATGGGTGCGCGAAACGCATCGTGGGCGAGCGTAATGTGCGAATCCCAGCTTCCTAACCGCGTCCGTATCCACCCACTGGATATCAACTGATTTACCGCGTTTTGCAGCTCATGAGGTACGATCCGCGATACCATTTGCAACTGATGAAAAGTGATCGGCTCGTCCAACACCGCCAGGTACTGCAACACGTTTTCCGCCTGGATGGAAAGGCCCCTTTCAGGCTCCGCAGTGACATCCTGTGAGGATGTTCGTTCTCGAAGCTCGTCGGCAATACCCTCCGCATTCTTGCGGTTGCTGACCGCCAGCTCGCGAAGGTACTCCTTGAGCAGAAAGGGATTACCGCCACAGCGACGGGCGATCTCATCGATTTGCCCATCCGAGCATGAGAGGGTTGAACCGTCCGTCCAACGGTTCACCAACTCTCGACACTCGGCCAGACTCAAAGGTGTTAGCGGCAGCCGTATTGTCTTGTCCTGACCAGGTAGCTTCTGCAATAAAGATTCCAGGACTTCCGAACCGGCGGTGTCAAACGCCAAAACCACGGCACCAAGAAATGCGGGTTCATGTGCTAACGCGGCCAGGCATTCCAGGCTCTCGCGGTCACCGAAGTGCGCGTCATCAATGACCAACACAATGGGACGGGTCGTGCTCAGGTGGCTCAACCATACTCGCAATTGTTGCAACGCATGACGCTGCACTTGTGAGCTGATACGGTTGGCAGGGCGCCGCTGAGCCGTGGATTCCTCGCTTTCGTTCAACTGGCGCACCTGAGGAAATACACGGTGCAGATCGGTCAACTCCTGGGTCAGCACCAAATCCGCCTCGGCAAGTTCCTGCCTTTGATGATTCAGTTCGCAGATTTCCAGAACAATTGCATGGGCTAGACGTAGGGGTGTGTGGTCTTGACGCAGACAGCGCACGAAAACAGTTCGACTCTTCGTTTCCGAAATCGACCGCAAAAATTGTTCCAACAAAGACGTCTTGCCAATCCCGGCGGCTCCTTCCACCAGCAGCAGTCGAGGGCCGGATGAAGTCACCTCCTGCACGGCACGCTGCATTCGTGCCAGCTCGTCTTCACGACCCACGAAAAATGAGGCGGCTCCAGATGTCTGGTCATTCGACTGCGTGCTGCTGCCCAGCTGCTGCAGCACCGTATTGCCGTCTGGACGCTGTAGCGGATCGGTCGCCAGCAACTGGCAGCACAGATCGGCCAACCACGGACTACAGTCCGCTTGCATGAGGCGCGCGCGAAGAAGTCCCTGGTCGATGGAATACTGGGGTTCGGGGCTTTCAGCCTGGCGGACCTCAATCGGCGGATAATTGTCGGAGATCACCTCGTACAGCAACATCCCAAAGCTGTACCAGTCACTGGCCTGAGTTGGGCAGCCTCCGGCAATCAGTTCCGGCGCCATGTATTGGAGCGTTCCCATGAACGTCTGGTTGCGCCCCAGCCGCATGGCCAACCCCATATCCAGCAACACGGCCCGCATCCGAGAGGTGATTAACACATTCGAGCACTTAATATCGCAATGCACAACTCCTTGAGAGTGCAAATAAGCGATAGCGGATGCGATCTGTGCCAACACTCGTTGCAGATGCTCCCATGCCCGCTCAGGATGCCGCATGCGCACAGACTGGAACCACCGACGAATTGGTTTTCCTTCCACCAGCTCCATGGAAAAATACCGCAACTGATCTTCGTGAAATGCATCGTGCAACTGCACGAGATTGGGGTGTTCCAATCGGGATAGCCAGGAAAACTCTTCCATAAAGCGGTAGGCGCTCCAGGCATCCGTCCGCCGCATTACCTTCACCGCCACCTGCGCAGCACTGCGCAAATCAATTGCACCATAGACATAGCCCATGCCTCCGCGACCCAGTCGGCGCAACAACAAGAAACAGTTCAGATACGCCGGTAGAGACAATGACGCCAGCGATTCGCTGACGTTATGGTCGCGCACCGTGGACTCGTCCTTCGCAACAGGTTCCGCCAGAGGCTCGTCACCTCTAACAGGGGGCAGGCGCCGGTCGGCCAGTCGCAATAGCTGGTGCAGACGCTCTGCTTCATGGGGACAGAGAGGAAGATAGGAATCCGGATTCGGAGGCAATCGGTCGAATCTCAAACGCAATGCATACTCCAATACCGCCAGGCGAATGATGGCCTCGGAATCGTTTGCCAACTCTGGGAACTGTAGAACAAACAACTGCAAAGTCGGACGGACACGCTCCTCATCGTCCTCCGCACCGCGCTGTAGCCTACCCTCATCGCGGCTTGTATCCGCACACTCCGATGGGGGCAGATACGCGAATTCCAGCTCCGCCGCCAATAGACGAACCAAAGCTTCTAGCCGTCGATCTACGGGCGCACGATCGAGGTACTCTCGAATCCGACTCGGCGTAAAACCGCTCCAGTTGGCGCGATAACGCACCTCCAACTCGGCAATCGAGATTTCCACCGTATCCGACACCACGTTCGCCTTTGATGCGGTAACCTTAGCCTTCCCCCCAGTCTCGCCAATTATAACCCAATCCGCCTCTCCCCTCCCGCTCCCTCTCATGGACAGGCAATGTACTGCCCGGGCCGGCCGTTTTTCTATGGCAGCCCCCCGGCGAACATTCGGGTGGCACCAAATGTCCTCGTACATACCGTGTACTGCCCATGGACAGGCAATGTATTGGAGGCGACAGGCAATTGGGGCGGCGGGGAAGGTGGGATAATGTGCAGAGTGTGGGCGCTGGCCCTCCTCACCCACTTCGGCTCCAAAACAAGGACCGGCTCCAACCGAGCCGCCA
>RFIQ01000315.1 GCA_003695565.1 Planctomycetota bacterium
ACCACGTAGCCGAGAAGAGCCCGTGCCGGAACCTGATACGTCCGAGCCGAAGTCTACGGAGGTGACTCGCCCGAAAGACGACCTGGAACCGACCTATTCCTCAGCGGAGGGCATTCACAGTGATGCCGAGGAACTCCAGCAACAGGCTGATAGATCGTGGGAGCCCGACGAAGGGACGAATTTGCTGGCTGACAAGGACTCGAAACAAAATGAGGAAGCGCCAATCCAATGACGACTCAATCGCTGCAATTCACAGCAACGAACAGCATTCGACCCGCCTTCGACTTGCGAACAACCTAACCGTTCGGAAGTGTGTTTCGGGTACGGTGATTCAATAACATTCGAGACTGAAAGGAGGACTTGATTATGGCCGCCTATTTGATTTGTCGCAACGGAGTCGACGATCTGGAAACGATCGTCTTTTCTGCGGGGCCAAACGAAAACGAAGAGGCAGTGGCTGTGTTCAGCGACCCAGCTAAGGCCGAAGCCTATCTGCAAGCCGCCGGTTTGGATGGCGAATACACCGTTGCCACGGTCGATCCGATTCCGTTCTTGCGTTGGGTCATCACCGCGCACGACAACGGGGTTCAGCACTTGGTTGTCGACCCGGACTATGAACAACAAAAAGCCGGACAAAAGCTCACATCCCTCAGCATTGAAGCTCAACTGGAGCATGCGGGCGACCGGTTAATCCAAGGCGCCGAAGCCGACTCTTGAGACGAGATTGGTCTCGACCCACGGTACGGGAGGAGCGCACCATTGCGTGTGGACTAGGATCGTGGATTGGATGGTTGCTTGGGGCGGGTGGCGAGGAAGAACAACCCCACCGCGACGAGGGCGGCGATCAATGACAAGGGGAACTGCAGCCATTGGGGCACGGAAAAACCACTGCCGGTGGTTGCTTTTAACAGAGCGTCGAACGTGCCAACACCGGCGGCCGCCAGAATAGCCAATCCGACGCTGGTCAACGCTTCTCCGGCGATGGTTCCCGATGAGAATAAGACGCCGCGATGCAGGGCCTGATCTTGGTCGCTGGGGGCGATTCTACGCGACCAGAAGTGGGCGATCAAACCACCGATCAAGATCGGAGGCGCGATTCCGAACGGCAAGTACATTCCCACGGCAATCGGCATCAAATGGGCTCGGAAACCGACTTTTGCTGTCCGCAAACCGTAATCGATCAGCAGCACGATCAGACCGATGCCGACACCGATCCAAATTTTATCCCATGGTAGTTTTCCGTCGGCGGCAAACATGCCCTGTACCAACGAGGCGAATAAGCCGGCCTGCGGAGCCGGTAACTCCGCCCCACCGATTCCACCCTCGGTGTTTTCGTGCAACAATCGCAAAACGGGGGCCATGATGAAAGCGGCGATCACGACGCCCAGGACCTGCATCAACTGTTGGCGCCGCGGCGAAGAGCCGACCAGCGAACCGGTCTTCAAATCGTTGCAAACATCGCCGCTCGTGCAGGCGACGCAGCAGACGATGGCAGCTACACCGAGAGTGGCCACCATGGCTTCCATCCCCGAAAACCGGAACAGCGTCATCAGGCCGCCGGAAATCAACACAGCAGTGATCGTCATGCCGGACACTGGACTGTTCGAGTTCCCCACCAGCCCGACGATGTAGCTGGCAACGGCGGTGAAGAAGAAACCCGCGGCCAGCATCACCACGGTCGACAAAGCGGTGATGGCAACTCCGTGCGTGAACTGGTAATTCACCACCGCCAACATCGCTACGCATGCCGCGCCGATGACCAGGATGACGACTGCGTTCATATCGCGCTGGTCGGTCGATTGCAAGGACTGTCCCTCGGTCAGGCTACGTTTCAATTCGCGGATCGCCGCTAACAGACCATGGCGCACCGAGAACAACGAGGCGAATCCTCCTACCACCATGGCGCCGACCCCGACGAATCGCAATTCGGAACTCCACAAGGCATAGGCCGCATCGACCAGGTTCTCAAAATCGCCGGCGGGCAGGCCGTACACTGGAATGGCGATCAACCAGGTCATGGCGCCGCCCAGAAAAATCAGCACCGCTACGTGCAGCCGTACGATGAAGCCCACGGCCATCAACATGGGAGACAATTCGCTGCCGAAAAAGAACAAACGCGTTCCGGTACCGACGGCACCTTCGAGGGTTCCGAGGATGACCTTGAAGAACTTCGTCAGCAGCGCAAACGTGGCTCCCAGGATGCCGCCGCGGATCAAGCTCCAAGCCTCCTCACGCGTTTCGGCTTCGCCCGACGATGTCTCTCCGGCCCGCAGGACGGCCGCGCAGGCCACTCCCTCCGGATACTTCAGTTCCTGGTTGTCGACCACAAACACGCGCCGCATGGGAATCATGAACAAGACGCCCAACAACCCGCCAGTCATGGCGATGATCGTCACTGCCCAATAATCGAAGTCGGTCCAATAGCCGATCAGGATCATGGCCGGCATGGTGAAGATCACGCCCGCCGCCAGCGACTCGCCAGCCGAGGCACATGTCTGCACTTGATTGGCTTCCAGGATCGAGGCGTTGCGGCTGAACAGTTTGAATAGGATCATGGCCATCACGGCGGCTGGAATCGATGCGGAGACCGTCATCCCCGCCACCAAACCTACGTAGACGTTGGCGGCCCCCATGACCACCGACAGCACCAACCCCAGCGCGATGACGCGAGGCGTAATTTCACGCACTGCGGAGCTGGGATGCGTCTGGCCGGACCTGTCCGTCTCGAATTCGCTCATCGTGATGTCGCCTCGTTTGCTACCGCACCGTCCGAGGCTGGTCCCTCGGAGTTGCGTCGAAACCAAAAACAACCGCAAGCATATTTCTGTTGCAACACATCGTCGCGCTGAGGATTCTTCCACAATCCGCCACTAGCGTCATCGGGCAGGACGGCCAATTCGTGCAGGTCCAACTCGGGCAACCGCTGTTCGATCATTCGCGGATCGTATATCCGATGTGCGTTGAATTGTATCCGAGGCTGACCGACCGGTACCACAACCAACAGGTTGCCCGACGGAGCGAGGACGCGTTGAAGTTCGGCCAAGGCGCGGCAATCGCCGTCTGGATCCAACGGGTCTCCGTACCGCCCCAGACCGATATGCTCGATCGTGTGCATGCAGGACAAACTGGGCAGCGTCCGGTCATCGAACGGTAGTCGGCACAGATCGGCCTCGCCGCAGCGGAGGTTATCCAGGTGCACCGCCGCTGGCCGATAGTCGAGAAAAATCACCGGGATGAATGCGGAGACGATAGTTGCAAAGTAGGCATAGGAGCTGATATCCACGTGCTCGGCCGGACGCGTGGCAGCCAGGACTCGAGCCGCCCAGGCGGTGTGGTAGACATAATGCGCGTCGAACGGCAAATGGCGCACGTCCTCGCCCAACCTCATCCACTGGTCACTTCGGCGGATGGGCAACTCAGGTCGTCGTCGGCTGTTGTCGGAGGCGAACTGGCGGAACTGCTTTTGAAAACGCAGCCGGCCGGTTACGTAATTCCACAATCCCATCAGCGCCGAACTCCCTCGCCCATACGAGTTGAATGCCACGCTCCCGTACCCACGCAACGCCCGCAAGGGAACTACGCAACGCCCGCCTGAGCGTCCTGCACAGGTCGACGCAACGCATCGTTTTCGACCAGCCCACACTTGGTGGGAGCGCAAATGGGATCAGGCGACACCGCAACGCCTGCCCGCCGCGGTCCTGTTGTAAACCAAGTTCGTGGCGCGGCCAAGGCCAGGGGCGGATGAACGAGCCGCAGTAAACCTCGCGGCCTTTGCCAGGATCCGCCGGTGGCCTGGAGGAGGATGAGGTTGATTACACTAGTTGCCTGGTACGGCCGAACTGTTTTTCGCGACGGTCGCACTGGAGAGTTGCTCAAAATCGAGATTTAATGCACCAATGGAAAAGGTGGAGATCATGTACAGGTTCTTGCAGCCTTCGAGTAGCAGTCCGCTGCCGCAGCCGCAGTCACTCCCTCACCGAGCCACTGACCGATCGACGATCTGGTCTACCTCCATCCAAGGCCCTCGCAACCGGTGGTCGCGGGCCATGATCGTGGCTGGACTGGTGGCTTGCATGATTGGCCAGTCGGCCTCAGCCGATGTAACCGATACGGCAGATCATGGCTTTCGACTGCGCATCGTTCGACAAGTTAATGCACCGGCGGCGGCGTTGTTCGAACGGCTAGTCATGAGGTTCGATGCATGGTGGAGTCCAGAGCACTCGTACTCGGGAGATGCAGCGAATTTCCGCATGGACCTGGCCGAAGGATGGTTGGTGGAACGCCTGCGTGACGGAGGCTGGGTGCGTCACATGGCAGTAGCGTATTATCAACCCGATAGAACGCTGCGTCTTCTCGGCGGACTCGGGCCGCTGCAGGAATTGGGCTGTCACGGCGCACTCACATTCACGCTGGAGGAACAACAACCGCAGGCGACTCAGCTTGTTGTGACCTATCATGTCATCGGCTTTGTGCCAGGTGGATTGCAATCCATTGCGCCGTCGGTCGATCAAGTCCTGCAACAGCAAGTCGATCGGCTGATCGCTCCGTGGGAACCCAGCGACTGATAGCTTTAAAGGTAGACGTACTCCAGCGGTTTTCTGGTTCCCAGGCTCTACCTGGCAGCCCAATGCGTTGCAGGCTCCGCCTGCACGTTGCGAGGCAGAGCCCCTGGCGCAGGACGTTCCCAGGCGGAGCCAGGGAACGAGAAAAAGCTTCCCTCCCGAGCGCGTTGAACACGCGCTCCGTTTCAACGTGATCGATGATCCCTTCGGGAATGCTGGTATGCAACGCGCAGTGCAGGGGAGCATTGCCTGGAGCGGTACCCGATCGCTACCGCCGCTCACACGGTTTGTAAGGCCTGCCGTTTTTCTTCGATAAACCTTATGTGGTGGGGGATGTGGTCGGTGATGCGCTGCAATAGCGTCTCCATGGTCATCGGACCGTCCTCGGAGTGATTCCCGATGCGTTCGAAGTCTTCGTCCGTCAGACTGCGCAGGATACACGTGACGTGGCGTCGAATTGACTCAATCAATTCAAGCTCGTCCTCGACGCTGCGGCGGTTGTACGCGAGCCGGGAGGCGAACAGGTCGGGATCGCCGCCGAAGAAGGTCGGCGTTTCTTCGGCCACGACGCGTTTCATTCGATCCGCATAAACGATTTCGAAGTCGGCAATATGACATACGACTTGCCGGGTCGACCATTTTCCCGCGATCGGCGTCGCATCGAGCTGTTCGGCCGTCATTCCGGCCAGGACCTTCCTCAACTGCTCTGGACCAGCCAGATAGCGGTCCACAAGTTCGACGTGCTTATTCATGCTCGATCTCCAAGCGTTGAGGGCGTAGGCATGCCGGTCTTCGGTTTTGTCCATTCACATCAACGGTGGGGGCTGGTGCAGGCGCGCAGCCCCACGTACACGCCTCTTCAACGTCCATTCTATCGGTCGAGCGACAGTGGGATACTGCACCGATCAATTGCTGTCTATTCTTGCGAACGGTGCCCCCCGGCGGGAGGAATACGGCTACACTGAATGCAGAAGCCGAATTCGCGCGGTGGTACTTGCCTCCTTCCGATAGAGCCCTGTGCCGTTTTCTTCTTTCTAGACAGAAACAAGCGATCCCCGCTCATCGCAAGTAGAGAAGAGAAATGAATCAACACAGCGACGTGGAGGCGCAGGCCGACCAGCAAGAATCCAACCCGAGTGATGAGTCCCAGTCGACCTTTTCCAGGCTAAGTGCCGAGGCACCGGACCCGCAGACCGAGGATGCGCCGACCGTGGGGCAGAAGGATCTGTACGTCGTGGGAATTGGTGCGTCGGCAGGCGGGTTGGAGGCGCTCGAAAAAATGTTTCACGAGATGCCGATGGATACCGGTATGGCATTCGTCGTGATTCAGCATCTGTCGCCCGATTTTGACACGTTGATGGATGAATTGCTGGCGCGGCAGACGAAGCTGCCCATCCGCACGGCGGAAAACGGCATGCCGTTAGAGCCCAACACGATCTATCTGATGCCTTCCAAGGTGGAAATGATTGTCTCGGGCGGCAAACTGCTGCTGACGGAGAAGTCGAAAGAAGGGCTGACGATGCCGATCGACACCTTCTTCCGGTCGCTGGCTCAGGATTTCGGTTCGCGAGCGATCGGTGTCATCCTTTCCGGCGCGGGCAGTGACGGGTCGCGCGGGATTGTCGACATCCACAACGCGGGCGGATTGGTGATCGTGCAGAGCGAAGAGACGGCTCGGTTCAGCGGTATGCCTCGCAGCGCCATTGCAACCGGAGTAGTGGACCTGATCCTGCCACCTGAAGAAATCGCCGCTGCACTGTTGAGGTTTGCCAGACACCCCGTGCCGGGCGACGCCTTGCTTCAGGCGAACGGCGAACCGGTCGGCGAGGATTCTTTCAAGCGTCTGATGCGCATGTTGAAGAATGCTCATGGAATCGACTTCGCGCTGTATAAGCCCTCCACTGTCATGCGCCGCATCCAGCGACGGTTGATGCTGTCGAAGTCCTTGGAGGACTTTGATCGCTATGTAGAACGGGTTGCCAGCGATCCGCAAGAGTTGAATGCTCTTTATCGGGATTTGCTGATTGGCGTCACCAAGTTTTTTCGCGACCGGGATGCTTTCCACCTGGTCGAAACGATCGTCGTGCCGGACATTATCGATCGGGTTCCGCCGGAAGAAGAAATCCGCGTCTGGGTGGCTGGCTGTGCAACGGGTGAAGAGGCCTATTCGTTGGCCATCATTCTGCACGAACAATTGACTGCTGCCGACCGGCCGCTGAATGTCAAGATATTCGCCACGGATGTGCACCAGCATTCTCTGGATGTCGCGGCAACTGGCGTTTACCCGGCGAAAGCCCTGCAAGAGGTTTCCCCGTCGCGGCGCAGCAAGTACTTCACCAAAGTCGACGGTGATTTTCAGGTCAGCTCCGCACTGCGTCAGATGGTGGTGTTTGCCAGGCACAACATCATCACCGATGCGCCGTTTACGCGGCTGGACCTGATCTCGTGCCGCAATCTATTGATCTATCTGCAGCCGATGGCGCAAAAGAAGGCTATGTCTCTGTTTCATTTCGGCCTGAAAAAAGGAGGCTACCTGTTTCTGGGGCCCAGTGAGAGTCCCGGTGACCTGACCGATGAATTCGATTGCGTGGATCTACACTGGAGAATTTACCGCAAACGTCGAGACGCTCGACTGCCGCCCGACTTGCGGATGCCGCTGGCCGTTGAGGCGCTGGCGTCACCCAAGCCGACGAAAGAGCTGCAAGGCAACGATGAGTTACATGTATACGCTCAACTGGTCAACCAGTTTGTGCCGCCCAGTGTCCTGGTGGACAATCGACGCAGAATCATCCACATCTTCAATCGCGCGGGACAGTTTCTGCAGATCCACGATGGTCGACCGTCGAATGACATCCTGGACCATTTGGATATGGACCTGAAGACGGCCGTGGCCGGTGCGATTCAGCAGGCGGCAAAAGAAAGAAAGCCCGTATCGTATTCGGGGGTTCAACTCGAGCGCGATGGGGAGCCACAGTCAATACGGCTGATCGTGACTCCGATCTACAGCGGGCTTGCAGAACTGACGCACTATTTGATTTCGTTCGAACCGATGCAGCCGCTAGCTCTGCCGGCCGGGGCGGCCGAATCGGCAGAGGGTGCCTTTGAAGCGGATGATTTGTCTCGGGCAAGAATCGCGTCGTTGGAAGCGGAACTCCAGCGAACGCGCGAAAACCTGCAAGCAACCATCGAGGAGCTGGAAACCAGCAACGAAGAACTTCAGGCAGCCAACGAAGAACTGATCGCATCCAACGAAGAGCTGCAGTCAACCAACGAAGAATTGCATTCGGTCAACGAAGAACTGTACACGGTCAACGCCGAGTACCAGAAGAAGATTACCGAGCTGACCGAACTGAGCGAGGACATGGACAACCTGCTCAGCAGCACCGAAGTCGGTGTCATCTTTCTGGACGGCGATCTGGCCATCCGAAAGTTTACTCCGCTGGTCCGCAGACTCTTCAACATCTCCGAAACCGACATCGGCCGATCATTCGATCACTTTACGCACAACATCGAATACGACCAGTTGATGGACGACATCCGCAGCGTGCATCAGTCCGACCAGATGGTCGAACGAGAAGTGCGGGATCGTTTTGGCCATTGGCATTTGCTGCGTATCTGCCCTTACCGGTCAAAATCGCAAATCCAGGGTGTGGTGGTCACGATCATCGATATCCAATCGCTCAAGCAAGCGCAGGAGCAATTGACAGAGAAAGACCGTGAGTTGCGGGCGATTCTGGAATTCTCGCCTGCATTCATGTTCATCAAGGACTTGAACGGGCAGTATCGGATTGCCAGTGCCGCCGCCGAGCGTTTTCTGGGAGTCCCTCCCGAGAAGGTAATCGGAAAGACGGTATACGACCTGCTTCCCAGGGCTACTGCTGATCGGCTACGCGCCAAGGATCGTGAAGTTGCCGCTACGGGAAAGACGATCGAGTTCGAATTCGAATTCGAGATACAGGGGGTCGTCCGCAGTATTCATACGACCAAATATCCACTACGCGACGAACGGGGAAACATCACGGCTATCGCTGGGATGTGGATCGACATTCTGCCGCGAACGCTGGCCGAGAAAAAAGCAAAACAAACGCTGGCCTACCGCGATCGTTTTCTGGCCACGCTTTCGCACGAATTGCGAAATCCCGTAGCTGCCATGAACAATGCGGTTCAACTGATTCAGCGTAAACTAGATGATCGGGACGCGGTTCGCCGGGCCGTTGAAATCTTCTCGCGGCAACTGGTGCAGGTCAAGCGACTGCTGGATGACCTGCTGGACCTGAGTCGAATCATGCGCGGTGAAATCGAGCTCAGAAAGCGAGTGATCGACCTGCGCGAGGTAACTTCGGATTCTATATTGGCCACGCGTTCCGTCGTGCAATCGCACGAGCTGAATCTTGAATCCGAGATCACGGACAAACCGCTACCCGTCTACGGGGATCCTGTCCGCCTGCAGCAAATGATCGTTAATCTACTGGTCAATGCCACCAAATACACGCCGGCAGGGGGCCAGATTCATGTTGCACTTGAGCGAAAACGAAATCGCGCGGTTTTAACCATCCGCGACACGGGGGTCGGCATGAGCCAAGATCTCCTGGAAAAGATCTTCGAGCCGTTCGTGCAGGCGGACGAGACCCTAGCCCGCAGCGAAGGCGGACTGGGACTGGGGCTGACCCTGGTCAAATCGATTGTCGAAGCCCATGGAGGAACCGTCACCGCGCACAGCGATGGAGAAGGGCAAGGCAGCACGTTTACGGTCTCACTGCCGTTGACTCAGAGAACGCCGAAAGACGACGAGCCGTCGAAGGAGTCCGACGATCAAATCGACCGCCCGAAACTGCTGATCGTCGAGGACATTGACGATGCCAGGGAAATGCTGAAGCTGTTGCTCGAATCCGAAGGGTACGAGGTCGTGGCTGCCCCGGATGGGCCGACGGCGCTGCAGTTGATCGAAACCGAGTCTCCTGATGTAGCGCTGGTCGATATCGGCCTGCCGGAGATGGACGGTTATGAATTGGCGCGGCGAATTCGGCAGAAATATGACAAGTCCGAAATTCGGTTGATTGCATTGACCGGGTATGGCCGACCATCGGATCGCAAAAAGGCTCGTAAGGCCGGCTTTGATGGCCACCTCGTCAAACCGGTTCATCTGGACCAACTGGAGGCGGAGTTGGCCAGGGTCAGCAATCCGTAAGCGGGCACCGCGCTGCGGTGCCCGCTCGCGATCGTGCTGGCGGGACCATCATTGGGACCGCACCTGTTCGTTTTCCATCAGAGACATCAGCTCGCTGGGAACTAGAGGTTTGGTCAACCAAGCGTCGGCACCTTGTGGCCCGATTTCGACTGGGGATTTCTCGGCATCGAATCCGCTGACCACAAAGATACGGATTCCGTCCAGGGCCGGCATCGAACGGATCCGGCGAATCGTCTCCGCCCCGTCCATCCGCGGCATTTGCATGTCCAGCAAGACGAAATCTGGTTTCTTGTTTCCTTCCAGGTAGCTCAACGCCTCGAAACCGTCGTACGCTGTCACGACCTCGTAACCAAACGTGCGCAGATATTCGGCCAGCAACTGAGACTCGTTGCGATTATCGTCGACCAGTAGCACGCGTTTGGCCGTCGTCGATTCGGCCCGCTGTGCCTCTCCTTTTGCATGTGCACCGATCGCTTCGTCGATCGCCTGCAATTCACGGAAGACTCGGAAAATCGCCGAATCGGCCTGATCCAGTTCACCACTCTCGATCTTTCGGTGAAGCAAGTGAAGTCCCAGAGATGCGGTATTCAGGTGATTGCGGATGGCGTGCCGTAGTTCACTGGGAACCGTAGGCAGTTCCGACAAAACGCTGGAGTTCAACGCTTCGGCGTCGTCGGCCAGTTCTTCACGAAAAACGCGGACCTGACTGGGTGCATCGATTCCTAAACGGACTACTTTTCCGTTGCTCTTCAGAACTTGGACTGTAATCCCGAGATTCGGGAAGACGATTTTCTGATTGACTTTGCGGGAAAGCACTAACATGATGGGTCTCCTTACGCACATCGAATTGGAGTGCGCGACAAAAGAGCATTGACTCGGCTCGTTTGAAACACCTTGTTTCGCGCAAGTCGTCGTCCAAAGTAACCGGCGTCAATGCCGAGACCACTGGGAGATCCTTTCCGCCTTTGGACTGTGGTTCGGCGAGAATTATAAAGAGATCCTGCCCTACCACAAACATCAATATCTCGTTAACAGCTCTAAGGCTTTTGCTTGCAATTCATCCGCCCAAACCTTCTCCAATACCCGGCCTCCTACAGCCCTCGATCTAATCTGTTGGGTGGACGGCACCGATTCCGGTCGTCATACCAGCACGACGCGCCAGCGACTGACACCAGCACGACGCGCCAGCAAGTGTTACCAGCACGACGCGCCAGCGAGTGATTTGGCAATGAACACTGTGACGTTGAAGTCACTCGCCGGAGCGTCGCGTTGGTATACTCGCCGAAAGGTGCTGCGGGTAATACTCTCTGCCATCTTCATGCTGGTGGCCGCTTCGGCGCGGGCCAGCGCCCGTTGCTTGACGGGAGACCATCCTTGTGATGTCATGGTTCAATGCCCCACAACGATGCTTGCTTGACAGCAGGCTCGACATCCTCACCGCACGTTAGGAGGGAGACCCATGCGAAGCTGGCTCTGGATGACTTTCGTCTTGGGTGTTTGCTGGGGGCCGCTAGGAGCCAGGGGAGACGTTCAAATCGTCCTTCCTGAGAAGCTTTCCGGGCCGGCGGCCTACGGCATCGAGAAGCTGGAGGAGGCCTTCTGCCGCCGCGGAGAAACCGTCCAGATGCTAGACCGACTCGATCAGGCGGATGCGTCCCACGTGGTCGTGGCCGGACTGGCCACGTGCGAGCCGGTGCAGGAGCTTGTTGAGCGATGTGGGCTGGAGGTACCAATGCCAGCGGAATCGTTGGCGGTGGGAGTGCTGGGGCAGCGGGATCAGCGCGTCGTTGTACTCGGCGGGCGCGACGCCATCGGCCTGTTGTACGCCGCCCTGGACACGGCCGACCGCGTCGGTTGGACCGGTCCCAACGAGGATCCATTTACCCATATCCAACCGATCGCCGAATCGCCGTTCCTCCAGGATCGTTCGGTTTCTACCTACACGATGCATCGTGGCTGGTGGGAACAGCGGCTGTACGACGAGCGATACTGGCAACGGTACTTCGACCTGTTGGCCCGCTCTCGCATCAATTCGTTTGTTATTATCTTCGGTTACGAGTGCGGCGGGTTCATGGCACCGCCGTATCCGTATTTCTTCGACGTCCCCGGCTTTCCCGAAGTCCAGATTCCAAGCCTGACGGACGAGCAACAGGCCAAGAACACGGAGGCCCTGCGGCGAGTGCTCGGGCTGGCTCACGCACGGGGCATCCGCGTGACAGTGGGCATCTGGGACCACATCTACCGCGGCCGCGTTCAGACCGGCGGCATGAGGGTACAAGAC
>RFIQ01000316.1 GCA_003695565.1 Planctomycetota bacterium
CCCCTCACTCATGGGGCGTCTCGCACCGCTCAGCCAGCATCTTGGCGCCGGCCAGCAGCTCCCACCGCGCCGGCTCATCGAGCGCATCCCACAGCTCCAGCAACTCCCGCAACCGCTCATCGACGGTCGCTGATGGGGGGACGTGCGGGGGGACAGAACCGCCAATACCCACTTTTCCTTGGGAATCAGGCGATTGTTCGAGTCCCGTAGGGGTCACTTGTGCATCTACTTGCAAAAGGCTGGGGCCATCCTCAGCCTTTTTTGTTGGGTTTTCGCAATCGGTCACCATCGCTGATGGGGCCGGAACTGTCCCTTGTGGTGGGACATATGGGGGGACCGAGACCGGCTGGCTTCCGCCCTTACTCCTCATCTGGTTTTCGCAGATAGAAGTCGGCGGTGATCTGTGGCGCAGCCGACGGCTTGTCATTCGGCCAGCCAAAGCCCGGTCCGTCGCTGCAGCGGGTAGCCATGGACGCGCAGCGAAAGGCTCATCGCAACACGCCCAGCGCGAGAGCGCAATGGAATCGCGTGAATCTGTGAAAAATGCTCTTGAAGCGTTGGCCCTCGGGCGGCTAACCTCCCCACAATTGGCATTCGGTTCGCAGGGACTCGCCGCGTTTCACCGCTTTACCCAGCCTTCGGCACTCATGGATTCTCACCTCCCACAACCAGACCACCAGCCTGGCGCATTGCCCCGCGCTGAGGTTCGAAGCGCCTGGCAGGCCGGTGGATGGCAAACCGTAGTGTTGGCCTTTGTGGTGCCGATGGTCCTTGCCGGGTGCACGCGGCCATACGGGCCAGCCTATCCGCCAGCCGGACAGTATCCACAGGCGGCCGCCGTCCCTCAAATCGGCGCGAATACGGGTCCGGCCAGCGTCTTTGCCCAACAGCAGACGCATCCCCAACTGCTGGACCTGCAGCGACGGGTACGAGAGTTGGATGAGAATAACCGCCTGTTGACCACGCAGATCGCACAGCTACAGCAGCAAACGCAGGCCTATCGTGAACGCGCCGAATTGCTGGCGAAACAGCTTCAGGATGCCAATGAACAAAACAAGCAACTCCTGGCAACCACCCAGCAATACGCCAGTCGTGCACAGCAACTGCAGCAGTCGATGACAGCGCGCGGCGGAGCCAAATTGACGGCCAACAACTCCCTGGCCGCCGGCGCGTCGGCTCTGCGCATTCAGGGCGCAACGGTCGTCCCCGACGGAGATCTGATACGTATCCGCATTCCGGCCGACCAGTTGTTTGTCCCCGGAACGCAGCAGATCAGTCCCTCGGGCGCCATGGTGTTGGACCAGGTTGCGACCGTCCTGTTGCGACAATATCCAAGGCAACGGGTCGCGGTCGAGGGCCATACGGACACCGGCACCGGCGGTTTCACCACCGCCTACCAACTCGCTACGGCGCAGGCTCAAGCCGTGTTGGACCAATTGGTGCGGCGCAACGGCGTCCCGGCTCAGCAGCTTTTTATCGTCTCGCACGGTCCCAATTACCCGCTGGCTGACAATTCGACACCCGCCGGTCGCGCCGAGAATCGCCGCATCGAGATCGTGATCTATCCAGAGACGTTTTGACGCACATCGCGGGCCCCGTTGCGGTGGACGTCCACCTGAGACAGCCCGATCGGGAGGCGGATTCGTCGAGAATCGCATCGATTCCCGGCCGGCCCTCACCGACAGGCATTGTTCAGGTTCCCCTTCTCCCTCTTGCCTGGTCGAGCTCGCTTCTCTTTTGTCACGGTCGATTAGCCGGACAGCCGCCAGACAAACCGACGCGCCGCCTGCCGGCTCGATTTGGCATCCAGTGCTTGGATGCTAGCACTCTGCATCGGGTCACCCATCTTCACCAGATTGCGCTGCTGCCAACCAAGCAGTCCCCGCGCGGGATGGTAGAGGTATTTTCGGAAAGGTTTGCCCAGTGTAACTCAACTATTCTCGACCGAGCATCCGATACTACCCGCACAACCATAATTTTGTGCGTGCATTCAGTCCGTTCGCGGGCTGGACGCGTGGGGGCGATTCCGTTTGCTACGGTGGAAGGTAGTTATGTCGTTGCACAACTTTGCTTTGCGAATCATCGCCGCTGTTGCCGTTTTGGCAACGGGCCATGTCGCATGGGGACAAGGAGTATTCCACCCCTTTGCGGAACCAATTCACATGGACACCGACTGGCAGTTCTTTGCCCCGTTGGATGTCAACACGCTTACCGAGGTTTCACCGCGCAAGCGGGCGAACACCGGGTGGTTCGGAGCCTACGACCGAACGTACCTATGGGTCTCGCGGCCGCAAACCGAGCAGTCGGCCGACACGGGTGACTTCGGTTGGGGGAACCGCTACGACCTCGGGTTCATGACCGAGGACGACAAGGGCTGGCTGGTCAGTTTCCGCAACATCGGCGGTCCCAACGTTTACGATCGAGTGCTCCAGGAACGCATCGATCGACAGAATGCCAACGATACCAATGACCCCAACAACCCGATCTTTCCGCCCAGCGACCGGAACGATCCCCAACTCCTCTACCGTGCCTATGTGCTGGGGGA
>RFIQ01000317.1 GCA_003695565.1 Planctomycetota bacterium
CCCGCGCCGGGGCTTGGTGGCCGAACGCATCAACGTTTCCACGTCGCGCCAGATCTCGCGCACGATCTGCGAATTCGGATCCGCCTCGACGCGTTCATCCAAGGTGTGCCCGCGCAACGCGGGAAACACGCGCGCCGGGTGCCCCACCCGCAAGACATTGGGAACCAGATCGACCAACCGCTCCAGCAGGTTGTCCACGGCCGTGTTGCTCGGTGCGCAAGCCAGCACGCGTCCTCCTTGCTGCACGACCTGAGAAATCAACTCGGCCACCGTTGTTGTCTTCCCAGTACCCGGAGGCCCGTGGATCACCGCCACGTCCCGGGCGGACATGGCGAAGCGAACCGCATCCTGCTGCGAGGGATTGAGCCGCGTGTGAAAGCGCAAATTCGGCAGCGGATCGAAGCGCGGATCGATCCATCCCATCAAGGTATCGCGCAGACGCCCGCGCTGGCCGCTCAAACGTCGTGCCGCCTGAAGCGCCGCCAGTTGCCGCCGCCGCGTCGTTTCATCAGGCGACATATCGATCCGAAATCGACTCCCCTCAGGCCACTGTTCCAACACCACTTGGATCTCGCGACCGGTTCGCCGACTGACGATCCCCGGCAATCCGCCATCGTCGCTGCGTTCCTCATCGACCAGAACGACCGGCGAACCGACCTTGAAACGCGACGGGGGCAAGTCCTCGCCACTGCGTTTGACCAGGTCCACCAGGATTCGCCCCGCCAAGCCTGTGCGGTAGTCGGAGATCCGCAAGCCGACGACCGTCAATCCACTTTCCTCCGGATTACCCCCGCGCTCGGCCGCCCGCTTGGCAATCAACCGCTGCCGCTCCGCCTCCCCCTCCATCTCCAGCCACAATGATTGCTGAGCGACGTAGTCGTTGAACGAACTCCAATGCACGCAAAATCTCCGTTCGGTTGTATAGGCTGTATGGCTTGCAGAACTCTCGAGGGCCCAGCACGGCCACTGATCCAACAATGCTAGCGACTAATGGGTGTTGACGTCAGCCGCCCCCTTTCAGTATGAGCCACAGAGTGTCATCGTAACCCGGCCCACACCGCTTTCCCCCCCCCGATTACTATCCGCAACCTGGATCGCCTCCGCCCAATGGGCTGATCGCGAACGGGGGTGCCATACATGTTTGGTGGTTGTTCGTTCGTTTGAGGAATCGATGCAGGATTATTCCATATCGCGTTGCTCACGAAAGTGCGCGGTCAGCGGCAGGGCTCTGGAGCCGGGCGAACCGTACGTCTCGGTGATCGTCCCCGACGGCGATTCGGTGCGGCGACTGGACATCGCCCGCAGTCACTGGGAAGGCCCCCCGCAGGAGGCGATCGGCTGGTGGAGCAACCGCATGCCGGATGCGCAAGCACGGCGTCTGCGCCCCGCGCCGGTGGGAGTCCTGTTGGACGCGCTGAGCGACCTGTTGGAACGCCCGGGCCAGGAGGCGTTGGCGTATCTACTGGCCCTGCTACTGGTACGCCGCCGCGTGCTGGTGGAACAAGACGACATAACCGCCGACTCGCAGCCGCCACCGACCGTCTGGCATTTGGTCTGTCCGGCCGACGGCAGAATGTGGGAAGTTCCCGTCGTCGCCCCTCCAGCATACCAAATGGGCGAACTTCAGGAATCGTTGAAAACACTGCTGTTTACAGAAGAATGACGAAGGCCCTGCATGCACATCCGCATCCCGGAAACAAACCACAACAGCGCTCCTCAGCGATCGGCAACTCCCCACCACCGGGCCATCTCCGGTGGCGAGGTCCCGCATGCCTGGCACCAACAGTGGATCTGCAGCATGTTGGCGATGGTGTTGGTGATGTTCGTGGCCGGCGGGGCCACCTGTGCCAACCGAAGAAGCCTGACCGAGTTCGCTCCACCTCCCCGATTCGACCAGCCACCGACCATGGCGGAGCTGATGGAACAGGTCAATCACAGCCTGAACATCGAGCGCATCGAATCCAATACCCTGCACATCAGCAGCCCCGAGTTGATCACCAAGCTGCGCGGTGAGCTGCGGTGGGAACGCCCGCACAATTTCTCATTGGAAGCATATCCCGGTACGCGAATGATGGGACTGGCTTTGGCGGCAGGCAGCAACGCCGAGATGTTCTGGCTGCAGACCCAGTATCCGCCGCCCCCCACGCTTTACTTTGCGCGTCACGACGAATTCGAGTCACAACCCGGCCCGCGGCGGATTCTTCCAGTCTCTCCGTTGTGGTTTCGCGAGGCCCTGGGGATCATCGAACTCG
Source organism: Planctomycetota bacterium (assembly GCA_003695565.1). Classification (GTDB taxonomy): domain Bacteria; phylum Planctomycetota; class Planctomycetia; order Pirellulales; family Pirellulaceae; genus Aureliella. The sequence continues at coordinate 2,253 of RFIQ01000317.1, forward strand.
ATCCAGCACTGACTCACGAAGGCCCCGTTACACGCCCCGATGGTAACCTGGAGGTCCGCACCTACATTCCTTCGCCGCGCGGCCCCTACCGACGCCACTTGATCGTCGACGCCAACACAGGCGTGATCCTGGAGACGCACCTCTACAACAATGTGGGGCGGTTGGTAGCCACCGCCCAACAGGCCTCGCATCAATACTACTCGGCGGTCGATTACAGTTTGCCGCATGCGGTCGATATCCAGTTGCAGCCGGACGCCGGACCCGTGTTGGCCCTGCATGTCGACGTCGGATTCTACCTGGTCAACGAAACCAGGACGAACTCGGGAGCCGCGTTCCAACCCCCCGATGCGACCGGGCTGGTCACCGTCGACCTAGTGGAGGCCAACGCTGCGATGAATCAAACGATTCCAACGGCATCCCCGCCGGCCGCGCAGGCGCCCGCCTATACCCCGGCCGAGCCCCCCACGACCGCAATCAACCGTTACCGCACCGTCCGCTGACCAGGCTTTCGAATCCACCAGCCATCCACTGGAACCGTGCCGGGACCGATGACGCACTCCGGCGGGCCCGTTGCGAACGGATTTCTACGCCTCCCGCCGACCAAAGTTTGCAGTCCCCCGGGCTGGTCCCAACCAAGACCCGGTCGGATTAGTCCAGTGCCCGGTCAAATCGTGTTTCTAGGCAAGCCGCGTCTGTGGCGAAAGCTTTCGAGTTGCGCTACCGCCGTCTGCACGACCCATGGATCGCCGGCGGTCCAACTAACCGCGTTGGTGGCGTAGGCATTCGGCCTGCGCTAGACACCTGGGACGCAGGATGCTTCCTCTGCCTTTTCGACTTGGCAAGACTCTTGCCGCCTTGTCGATATGCTCAACGACGTCGGGTGGTGGGGCGGACAGCTGCGCCACCACCATGGAAGCCCTTTTTCACACAAATTCTTCGCCACCCCCTAGGCGCTCAGGCCGGAATGAGGTCTATTTTAAGTGCGGGATGGAGCAGTCCGGTAGCTCGCGAGGCTCATAACCTCGAGG
>RFIQ01000318.1 GCA_003695565.1 Planctomycetota bacterium
CCCTCTACTCTGGACTCTCGACCCTGGACTCTCTTGATGCTCAACGCCATCATTCGATTATCGCTACGCCAACGATTGCTCATCGTTGCGCTCTCCGTGTTCCTGGTCGGTTACGGAACGTGGACCGCCGTTAACACGGATATCGATGTGTTTCCCAATCTCAATCGCCCGCGGGTGGTGGTGATGACCGAAGCGCCCGGGATGGCTCCGGAGGAAGTCGAAGCGCTGATCACTTTTCCGCTGGAGACGGCCATCAATGGGGCCAATGGTGTCGAAGCCGTGCGAAGTTCATCGGGCGTCGGCATCTCGGTGATCTACGTCGAATTCGATTGGGGTACGGACATCTACAACGATCGGCAGATCGTGATGGAGCGGCTGCAGTTGGTGCAGGACCGTATGCCACAAGGCGTCCGACCTCAGCTGGCACCAATCTCCTCGATCATGGGCCAGATTCTGATGATCGGTATGTGGAGCGAAGGCGGCGCGACATCGCCGATGGAGGTCCGCACGCTGGCCGATTGGGTCGTCCGGCAGCGTCTCCTAACCATCCCAGGCGTGGCGCAAGTCTTCACCATCGGGGGCGAGCGCAAGCAGTTTCAGGTGCTGGTCAATCCGGATGAATTGCTGCGCTACGGCGTGACGCTGCACGACGTCAAACGGGCCGTCGCCGAGAGCAACCAGAACGCGACTGGCGGATACCTCGACGAGCAGGGGCCGTACGAGTTTCTCGTCCGTTCATTGGGCCGCGTCCAGACGATCGACGATCTGCGCAAAGTCGTCGTCACGATGCGCGATGGCCGCCCCGTGCTGTTATCGCAAGTGGCGCGTGTCATTGAAGGCCCGCAGACCAAACGGGGCGACAGTTCGGCGTTTGTAAAAGTCGAGAGTCGAGAGTCGAGAGCCGAGAGCCAGAAGGATGCTTCTCCTGCTCTGGACTCTCAACTCTCGACTCTGGACTCTCAACCCTCGACTCTCGACTCCTTCTCCGGTGGTCCCGCCGTCATACTGACCGTGAACAAACAGCCGAACGCCGATACGCGCGCGGTCACCGACCAGATCATGCAGGCGCTGGCAGAACTCCGGCCGTCGCTGCCCGACGATATTCACATCGCACCAGAGCTGTATTCCCAAAAGGCATTCATCGATCGGGCAATTGAAAACGTGATCGAAGCGCTCCGCGACGGAGGCGTGCTGGTCATCATCATTCTCTTCCTCTTTTTGATGAACTTTCGCACGACGTTCATCACCTTGACCGCCATTCCGCTGTCGATAGCGATTACGGCGATCGTGTTTACGATGTTCGGGCTGTCGATCAACACGATGACGCTCGGAGGACTGGCGGTGGCGATCGGTGAGCTGGTCGACGATGCCATCGTCGACGTGGAGAACATTTTTCGGCGGCTGAAGGAAAATCGACATGCGGCTCATCCGAAACACCCGCTGCTGGTGGTGTTTCAGGCCAGTTGCGAGATTCGCAACTCGATCGTATTCGGCACCATGATCGTCGTCCTGGTCTTCCTGCCGTTGTTCGCCTTGTCGGGGATGGAAGGCCGGTTGTTCGCTCCGCTGGGAGTCGCCTACATCGTTTCGATTCTCAGCTCGCTGCTGGTCTCACTGACGCTGACGCCCGTGTTGTCCTACTGGTTGTTATCCGGCGCGAAGTTCATGTCGCAGGAGAAAGACGGTCCACTGCTTCGGCTGTTGAAGTGGATCGCAGGAGCAGCGATCGGGATGAGTCTGCGTTTTTCCCGCACGATGTTGTTGGCCGGTGGCCTTGCCGTTGCGGTCGCCTTTCTGTTCTTGATGCGATTGGAGAACAATTTCTTGCCCCCGTTCAATGAAGGCGTAGCGCAGTTGAACATCGTACTGCCGCCAGGGACGTCGCTGCGCAAATCGAACGAGATCGCCGAGACGGCCATGCAGCGGCTGATGCAGATCGAAGGCGTGCAGGCCATGGCGCGGCGAACCGGTCGAGCCGAGCTGGACGAGCACGCCGAAGGGGTCAATGTCACGGAAGTGATCATCAGCTTTGATCCCGAGATCGACCGCAGCCGCGAAGAGGTGCTCGAAGAGATCCGGCATGCAATGGAGGACATCCCGGGCATCGTGACCAGCGTCGAACAGCCGCTGGCCCACCTGATATCGCACATGCTTTCCGGCGTCAAAGCCCAGGTCGGCATCAAAATCTACGGCGACGATCTCAACATCCTGCGCCGCAAGGCTCAGGAGATGGCCGCGGCCATGAAAGAAGTGCCGGGCGTTACCGATTTGCTGGTCGAACCCCAAGTGGAGATACCCCAACTGCGGATCGAACTGGACCGTGATCAGCTCATGCAGTACGGGCTCACGCCAGCTTACGTCAACGAATACATTGCCACGGCGATGAACGGCGAAGTCGTTTCGGAAGTGCTGTTAGGCCAACGCACCTTCGACTTGCTGGTCCGCATGGACGAAAAGTATCGAGAGAACTTGGAAGCGCTCAAGCGTCTCTCGATCGACCTGCCCACGGGCGGTTCGACCCCGTTGGCTTCGGTCGCGAAAATCTACTCGTACACCGGCCCCAATACGATCAATCGTGAAAAAGTCCGCCGCCGGATCGTGGTGCAGTGCAACGTGGCCGGGCGAGGATTGGTCGATGTGGTCGACGAGATCAAGCGAAAGCAACGGCCGATCATCGAGTCGCTCCCAGCCGGATACTTTGTCGAATATGGAGGGCAGTTCGAGAGCCAACGTTCGGCCAGCCGCGTGATCGGCGTGCTGTTTGCCGTTTCGATGTTGGGTGTCTTCCTGGTGTTGTACACGTTGTTCCGATCGGCCAATTTTGCTCTCCAGGTCATGGTGGCACTGCCCATGGCCTTCATCGGCTCGGTCGCCATGCTGGTGCTGACCGGCCAGACCGTCACGATCGCCGCCATGGTCGGTTTCATTTCGCTCGGCGGCATCGCCTCCCGCAACGGCATCCTGCTGCTGAACCACTACCTGCACCTGGTTCGGTACGAAGGTGAAACCTGGTCGAAGGAGATGATCATCCGGGCCGGTCAAGAGCGTTTGGCACCGATGTTGATGACGGCGCTGACGTCGGGCATTGGCCTGGTGCCGTTGGCCCTGTCGGCCGGCGAACCAGGTAAGGAGATCCTGTATCCGGTGGCGACGGTGATCATCGGCGGGTTGTTGAGCAGCACGATTCTCGAGTTCTTCGTCCGCCCTGCCTTGTTCTGGCGACTGGGACTCAAGGCGGGTGAGCGAATCGTGCAATCGAGCTGCACGGATGTTCCCTTGGTCGACGAGTCCGCGTCGCTCGAACCCGCCGGTCACTGACATCGTCGGGTTTAATGCCCAATCTCAAGCTCCCGCTCGCCTTGCATCCGGCGGATGCAAGGTACGTGGGTCGCTTCCGCCGGAAGCGACTCCCTCGGTGCGCGATGGGAGATATCATCCGGGCTAGCGGGCAGCCTCAGCAAGTCGCCAGCCTCGCCAGTGGCGCAATGCCTTGGCTAAGGCAATGGGGCAATGCTTTGCCCAAGGCTTTGGGTTAAACAAGGTGATGTTGTAGAAAGTATGGCGGCTTCCCATGCACAGCCACGTTCATGCTCCCGTTCGACTTGCATTTGGCGGATGCAAGGCACGTCTGTCCGATCCGATCTCCCCCGTGAGCTGGCCGAGTTGACACTTCGCGATTGCAATCCTATTCACGGGGAATCCCGGCTTCGGTAACGTGAGTCAAATACGACTGCTCGATCCCACTCGCTGGCCGAACTTGCATCCGGCGGATGCAAGGCACGTGGGTCGCTTCCGCCGGAAGCGAGGCCTCCCGCTGTAGCATACGAGAAAACCTGAGTGAAGTCCCATGCTGGAGACCTGAATGAAGTCTCGAGATCAAGCACGCTGAGCGGCGTTCTTGGCTGAACGCCGAATGCACACCGGGGGCTCGGCAGTTCCCAGGATAAGAACAGCCTCGCGTTTATTTCCCGATTTCCGCGGGGTAATCGGGGACCTGCAGGTGGGCCGCGTGCGACACGTCTACCTGGAGTTCCCCACCGGCCCGCGCGAAGAGATGTTGGCTCAGCGGCGCGAATCGATGGAACTGATCGAAGAACATAAAATGCGTGATGCGAATCAAGGGACCGTCGATTTGCACCAGATTGAAAGAGTTTTTTTCGCGTTCTCGACCACGTCCGCGCCGCGATGTGGTCGTTCCTGACTGAACGATGATGATCCCCTTGTCGCGGTGATTGCCGGGATAGAAGTCGAGGGAGTTGCCTATGTACGCGCGGTGCAGGTGACCGCCCAGGATCATGTCGACTCCCAAGTCCACGAAACGTTCGATGGCTCGACGGGCCTTGGGCATGGTTTGGTCGTGCAAGTAATCGGGGGCAGGGGCGAAGTGATGATGTGCGACGACAATCCGGATGGCATCGGGCGGTGCATCTGCAAACGCTGCCGAGCAGAAATCGAGCTGTTTCTTAGTCAATCGGCCGTTGGTAATTGAGCGCCGGGGGGACGTCGAATCGAGTCCCACGATCACGGCACCGTCGATGCGTAGAACCTGGTTCAACTCGGGTGAGATGTACTTGCGGTACAAACCATGGGGATCACGGATGCGTTCGCTCACGCGATACAAAGGCACGTCGTGGTTTCCTGGAATGACCACGCGGGGCACGTCGGGCAATTGTTGCAGGAACGCCGCCGCATCTTTGAACTGGCTCTCTTTAGCCCGTTGGGTTAAGTCTCCACTGACCACAATTGCATCGGGTTGCAGCGACGGAGCGATATCCAACAGGGCCTGCCCCACTCGGGGCACGAAGGGAGGGCCGAAGTGCAAATCCGAAATGTGCAGGATATTCAGCATGACCGTCCCAGTCCTCTGGCTCGTTCTGACGAAGACCTTGATTAGACGCTATTGTACCGTGGCCGACCGTCCATCGCAGTAGGCGCTTTCCGCGCGCGGGGCTGCGAAGCGCGCAGGCCGACGCGTCGAGGCATGAAGCATATTGTGCACGTCCTATGCCAATTGGCACCGCAGGGGCACGGGGAGTTGGATCGGCGATGTGCGGTTTCCAACTGGTCGATCGAGATGGACCACCTCTGGCTCTTGCTATACTCTGAAGCGAGACCAGGAGCACACTGGTTGGCCAGTTCGTCAGCCTGGTTCGTCAGTCGGGCGGGCTGGAGTCGTTGTGCAACGAATCGACAGCGGGTCGCGGATGGCCCAGGGGGCGGGTCGTATCAATCAAACCCAAGGACAGAAAGCACGCATGCGAAGCGTTTTGATATTCAATCCCAAGGCCGGAACGGCTCACCGCATCAAAGATTTCTTGCTGCACCTGACGGCTGGGGCGCGCTGCGAACTGCGGCCGACTTCGCAGCCGGAAGACGCCCGCAGAATCGCGCGAGAAGTGGTCCAGGAGGGCTTCGATCGGCTGATCGTCGCCGGGGGGGACGGTACGATCGGCCAGGCGGTACAAGGCATCGCCCCTGATTTCGATCGAATTGAGCTGGCCGTCCTGCCCTTTGGGACGGGCAACGACCTGGCTCGGTCCTTGGGCTTCTCTCCAGATCAAATGGAGTTGGCGTACGAGGCGGCTTTCGCCGAGAGGACCGAACCGATCGATTTGATCAAGATCACTGATAACGATGAAGTGCAGTATTGTATCAACGTGGCCAATGGCGGTTTTGGCGGACGCGTGGCGATGGATATCCAAACTGTGGACAAACGTCGCTGGGGCCCAATGGCCTATTGGATAACCTCTGCGTCCCGTTTGGTCGATCTGCAGCAATATCAGGTTCGTATGGACGTCGATGGAACCGAGCGGGAGTTCCAGGCGTTGGGTGTGGCCATCGCCAATGGGAGGTTTGTAGGAGGCGGATTCCCCATCGCCCCCAAGGCGCTGCTCAACGATGGATGGATGGACATCACTGTCATTCCGGTATTGCCTACATTCGAGCTGCTGGCTGCCGGGCTCAATTTCACCCTCAACCCGGATGCCAGTACCAGCCGCATCACTACGCTGCGTGCCCGCCAGTTGCGGTTGCACGCCACTCCCGAGCTACCATTCAGTATTGACGGAGAACCGATCCGGCATTTGTCCGCGACGTGCGAAGTCTTACCCAAATGTCTGCGCGTGGTGGTGGCGGAAGACGCACCGGGGCTGTGCAGCGATTCGCATTCAGAGGATTGGCTCGACTGATCAGCTCTTGGACTGGTGGCCAGCCGTTATGCACCTTTCCCGGCCGCGGTAGCAAGTTGCCGATGGGTTGTGGGGGCCGATGGCGGCGAAGCGGTTCCCGGGTTTGGTACATTTCTTGCACGCCGTGGACTCGTCGCAGCCTTAGAATATCCGACGGTGGGTAAACGCGACCGTAGAAAGGTGGGGCCATGAAGCGCGAGGAATTTCTGAAACAAGCAGAGGTGTTGCTGCGGCAAAGACGCAATGAACTGCGTCGTCGCGTGGGTGCGGGGCTCAGCGAGTTGAGTCAGGGCGAGGGGGGCATCGTTCGCGATCAGGCCGATGCAGCCGCGGAGGACGAGTTCCAGTTGTTCCTGTGCAGCTTTGCGGACTTGGGCAAGAACGAGTTGGCAGAAATCGAGCAAGCCCTAGAAAAAATCCGGCAGGGGACCTACGGCGTGTGCGAAGCCTGCGGAAAGAATATCCCCATTGCTCGCTTGGAGGCTATCCCTACGGCCACGATGTGCGTGCATTGCCAACAAGCCTGGGAACAGAAGCGGGCGCGCGGTTGGTCAGCCGACGGGGAAGATGATGCAGCATGAACCACCCCAGGATGTCGGTGCCCAGCAACCGGATGCTCGGCGGGGTCCGGCCGCCGAACCGCTCCAGCCGACTTCGATCATCAGGGATGGGGCACCTCGAGGAAAGCCCCAGGCCATTGCGCGAAGGATGGTCTTGCTGGCCGGCATCATCGTTGCCTTGACGATCGTGGGGTGGCTGCTGCGGGACCGGCTCAGTCTGCAAGAGATTGCCGACCACGAATTGGAGCTTCGCGGCCAGATTGATCAACATCCCTGGATGGCGCTGTTGGCCGGGTTAGCCATCAACCTGCTGTTGGCCATGATCCCGGGCACCAGCGGCAAGTCGATCGTCATGGGGTGGTTGTTCGGGTTCTGGCGAGGGCTTTTGATCGTTGAGGCTGCATTGACCACGGCTGCCTTGACATCGTTTTTCCTCTCGCGCTATTGCCTGCGCGATTACCTGGAGCGCCGTTGGCAGCATTGGCTAATGCACTTGAACAAGCATCTGAAGAAGGACGGAGCGTTTTATCTGCTGACCCTGCGGATGCTGCACGCGCCCTACACCGCGGTGAACTATATTGCTGGGGCCAGCCAGTTGGACCCATGGACATTCGCTTGGACAACCGCCCTGGGGTTGCTCCCCGGTTCGATCGTTTTCGTGTTTCTCGGAAGCCGGTTGCCGACCTTGCACGAGCTCGCTCAACACGGTGTTCACTCGTTGCTGCAGCCATGGTTGGTAATCGCCCTGGGAATGTCCGCCGTGTTGCCCTATGTAGTCCGTCAACTTGGCCGCCGGATTCTTGCCTGGCGCCGTCGCCGGCATGCGCGGGGGAGAGAATTGCCATCGGAACCACTGCCGGGGAACCTGGCTGCGCCGGCCGTCCACGATTTCAAATCGGAGAGAACATGAATCTGGAGACCAATGTTGGGATCACCCTGGGGGCTCTGCTGGGCGCTTCGACTGTCGATTCGGTTTTGCGGCTGGTCGCGTTGCGCAAGGCCGACCCGGAGGTCCGCGCCAAGCGCTTAGCCAGCTTGCGCACCTGGTGGCTGTTAGCGATCATCACCGGGTCGGCGACGGCCCTGGGGCCGCTGGGGATTGCCGTGATGATGCTCACGGCTACATCGCTCGGCTTGGGCGAATTGATGGTGCTGGGCAACGCGACGGGCCACAAACTCGTTACGCGGGTGGGCGTTTACGCGGCTGCTGGGGCGTGGTTTCTGGGGTTGGCCATTGCTCGACCTGAGGCATTCCCAGGCACGTTCCTGTGGTCGATCCTGCTGGCGTTGACTGCCGTCCATGTGTTGGCGGGCCCGGTCAGCGGATTTACCCACCGCGTAGGCGTCCAATGCTGGGGGTGGCTAATCGTATCCGGTGGTCTGGGGCATGCCGTGCTACTGTCCACGTTGCCGCGGGAGTCGAACCCGGTCGCTGGCCCGATGGGGTGGTTCCTGTTTGTTCTGATTCTGACCGAGACGAACGACATCGCCCAGGCCTTGATTGGTCGCCGATTCGGCGCTCACAAGAAGCATCGCCTGGCCCCTGTCTTGTCCCCAAACAAGACATGGGAGGGATTTCTGGGAGGCGTGTTCGTCACCTTGGCAGTTGCAATACCGCTCGCGATGCTTCTAACGCCGATGCACACATGGAAGTTCTCCGTCGACGGAATCGCAGTACGCATCCCCTGGTTGATACCCGCTTGTGCCGCACTGCTGATTTCGGTGGTGGGCCTGGTGGGTGATCTCAACATGTCCGCTCTGAAGCGAGACGCAGGCGTCAAGGACAGCAGCCAACTCTTGCCGGGGATGGGGGGAATGTTGGACCGCATCGATAGCCTGACCTTCACGGCACCGGCATTCTATCATTTCCTCAGTTGGTGGATGCCCGTCGGAGGTCATTAGTGAGCGAAAGACAAACCGCCGTTCGGCTCATGGAACGCCTCTGACTTAGGAGTTTTCCCGCCACATGTCCAAGATCGATCGTCCTGCTGGGTTCGAGTGGACTATCCCCAATGCGCTGTGCGCCATCCGGCTGGCCGGTTCGCCAGCGCTCCTGTTGCTTGCCGCGTGGCAACGGGCCGACTGGTTCGTGTACTGGTATCTTTTCCTGGCGGCGACCGATTGGGTCGATGGAAAACTAGCGATTTGGTTGGACCAGCGTTCGACATTTGGGGCCCGGCTGGATAGTTGGGCCGACGCCATGCTCTACTGTTGCTTGTTGCTGGGTGGGGGGTGGCTTCTGTCCGACCGATTGTTAGAGGAATGGCCTTGGGTCGCGGCGGCGGTAGGAAGCTATGCCGTCAGTACCTTAGCCGGCTTCTGGAAATTCGGCAAATGGCCCAGCTACCACACGCGTGGCGCCAAGATCTCCTGGTTTTTGATTACGGTGGGTGCCCTTTGCTTCCTGCTCGATCTCAGCCGAATCCCGTTCCGAATCGCCATGGTCTCGGTTTCTCTCACGAACGTCGAAGCGACCATGATCACCCTCGTGTTGCCGCGTTGGCATGCCGATGTCCTCTCCCTGCGCGTCGCCCTGCGGTTGGCCCGTTCTGACGCTGCCGGAGAAGAATCCGATTCCCAGCCTCCCTCCGGTACCATGGGCCAGTAGAACTCAGGTGCCCAGAACCTGGTGGTTTGTCTTCTTAACTGGGGCGGCCGTCTGTGGGAAATGAATCGGCAGGCGATTGCTGGGCGGGAGGCGGGCCATCCTGCAGGATTCCGCGACCGCACCTCCAAACCTGCCATTTCCTAACTCGCGGCAAATTGGCCGGACAGTTTGTCGCCAGAGCCACAAGCTCTTGTTTTGCAAGGGTTTATGCGTGTTTTTGTAGGATTTGGGAGCGCGGTCCCGCTCGTGGCATGGATTTTGCGTTTGAGAGCTGACGCCTGCCGGAGGGCTCACTTTGGCACGGTTGGCAATATCGATGGTGGGCCGGTTGGCGGCGAAGACTCGATTGAACGAATACATGCAAGAGGAGGAGATACGAGATGAAAGGCGAAAAGATCATTGGCATCGACTTGGGGACAACCAACTCTGTTGTCGCGGTTGTCGAAGGGGGTGAACCGAAGGTCATTCCCAATGCGGAGGGCAATCGGTTGACGCCCAGCGTTGTTGCGTTCACCGACAAAGGTGAGTTGGTGGGCGAGCCGGCCAAGCGGCAGGCCATCACCAATCCGCAGCGCACGATTTACTCGATCAAGCGATTCATGGGGCGTCGCCACAAGGAGGTTGCCAACGAAGAGAAAATGGTTCCCTATAAGATCGTGGGGGGGCCGGACGACTACGTCAAAGTCGAGATTGATGGCAAGCAATACACTCCCCAAGAGATCTCGGCCAAGATTCTCCGCAAGTTGAAGGAGGCTGCCGAATCGTATTTGGGGCACAAGGTCAACAAGGCCGTAATCACGGTTCCGGCGTACTTCAATGATGCGCAACGGCAAGCCACCAAGGATGCTGGCCAAATCGCCGGGCTGGAGGTTGCTCGGATCATCAATGAACCGACC
>RFIQ01000319.1 GCA_003695565.1 Planctomycetota bacterium
AGTCGTTTTGCTAGACGGCGAACCGCTTCCTCAAGCCAATATTGCGTTTGTCGGGGAAGATGGCGGTGCGTTCGCTACGGCGTCGACCGACGCACAAGGACGCTTTACCCTTCGAGCCGCGCGCGGTTTGAACAAGGTCTCGGTGGCCAAGTTCGATACCGAAGGGGCCGAGGAATGGGCAGCGACCAGCGATGAGGAAGAGGAGGAGTTGCTGGCTGGAACCCCCGAGGAAATGGCTGAGGGGAATGCCAACCAGCCGCAACCGGTCATCGCTCAGAAGTACTTCAATGCGGATACCTCCGGTATTCAATTCGATGTCCAGCCCGGAATGGGCGAGGTAACGATTGAAGTAACCAAAGAGTAATTCCGGCGACCAATCCGTGAACCGTTCCGATACAATGACCTTGGTCCCGTGGGCCAAGGTCATTGTCGTTTCAGGGGGCAGGGAATTGCCTGGCCGGAGATCCAATGCATCCCTTTCACATCCTCCCTCGTCCCGGCAGCTACTGGGCGAGCAGGAGTGAGAACTCTTTTGGAAACCACAACATGGCAGTAGATACCCCAATTGAAACAAGCGAATCCTCGGCATCGGCCGGTTGGTCTCCCGGAGTTGTGCGCAGTGCGATCGGTACGGCTGCGGGAGGAATCGTGGGTTTCGGAATCTTGAGGATGGTCTATCCCGCGTTCGAATACGAGGCGATGGGCGAATTGCCCATCGAACCAACTGTCGAGCAAATGCGTCAGTTCACCCAGGCGCACCGCGATTACTACATGATGAATAACGCTGTAGGTTTGGCCGTCATCGGTGCGTCCATTGCAATCGCTTTTGCATGCGTGACCGCCCGTCGCAAGCGGATTGCATCGGCCGCCCTGGCAGGGATCCTAGGGGGAGTGGTCGGTGCGGTTGCCGGATATTTCACTGGGCTACCCATCGCCGACGCCATGGTCTTGAGCAAGGATCAATCGCTGGTTCAAGCTAGTTTGCTGCATTTCTCGTTTTGGGGCGGATTGGGGCTGTGCATGGCGGCAGCGGTAGGCGGCATACAGGGAGGGGCCCGCACCATGGCCCAAGCCGCAGTTGCTGGATTGCTGGGCGGAATTCTCAGCGTTGTGCTGTACACCATTGTCGCATCAGTGGTTTTCCCTGCTGCGAATCTGATCCACACGCTGCCGGAAACAGCCGGTCATCAGGCATTGTGGGTGCTGGTAAGCAGCCTGGTCCTGGGAGCAGCGATCGGCAAGCTTGCAGAACCGCCGACTAGCAAACAGGAGGTTCAGGAAGGATCTCAATCGCCTGAGGAGATGTCCAGCGAATTGCAAAACGATGGGACGGAGAAATAAGGGCGGTGTGGCGCGGGACTTGGGGGATCATTGGTGCTGTTGTCGCTGCCTCCACCTTGCTCATTGGCGCGGTGGCTCTGGTCGGCGTGCTGGCATTGCGACAACCATCCACGGCACTACCGGTGCAGCACGATGCCGCGCCGAATAGGTCCGATGATTTGATCGACCGGGCCGTTTCTGCCTACCGGCAAGACGATCGGGAATCCCTGCGGCGATTGGTAGAAGCCGACCCTCCCAGCGATATTCCGCCTGAGGTACTCGCGCTGGCGCGAGGTTTGTACGGCGCGCTGGAAAATCGCGTGGCTGAAGCGCTCGACATACTGCACGCCGCAGCCCAGCATCCTTCTGTGCGCCCTTATGCGCTGGAGATCGCTGGCGAGTTGCTCTACCAGCAGGGAGATTTTCGTTCGGCCGAAGAGGCATTCAAGGCCGCCATAATTGCCGACCCCACGATGGCGGAGCCGCACCGTTGGTTGGCAGCCTGGTACTACGACGTGGGGGCCATGGACAACGCTCTGTTGCATCTGGACCATCTCGCCAGGTTGCAACCCGACGACTTTCGTCCCTGGCGGATGCGGGGGCTGATCCTGGCCGACTTCGAGCGGCACGCCGAGGCGGCCCAAGCCTACCGCAGGGCCCTGCAATGTCCCCTGCCTCCCCAGGTGGCTGCGGAGATCCACGCCGAGTTGGCGCACAGCCTGCTGGCCATTCGCGATCCCGAGGAGGCACTCAAGCATGTCGAGCAAGCTCAACCGACAGCCGACAATCTCGCTCTCCACGCGGATTGTCTGCTGGCTCTAGGCCAGACCGGGGCGGCCCAGGAGAAGGCGCGCCGGGCGCTCGAACTGCAACCCACCCACCTGCGTTCCTTGATGCTGCTGGCGGAAATGGCTCGCCAACAAGGTGACCTCGACCAAGCCCGCCGTTATTTGGAGAAGGCTGCAGAGTACCATCCCCACGAATTTGATACTCGGTTTCACTTGATGACCGTGTATTCGGCCCTGGGGGAAGAGGAGCGAGCGAGAGAACAGCAGCAGGAAATGGAGCGTTTGCGGGAGCTCCGCACGCGTTTCACTGAGTTGCATCATGCTTCGATGCGCGATCCCTCTTCAGCCGATCTGCGTTACGAACTGGGGCAGGTGGCTGAGCAACTGGGTAAACTGGATCTGGCGATCGATTGGTATCGAGCTGCCCTGGCACTCGACCCTAGTCACTCCGCCGCCCAGGAAGCGTTGGGCCGGTTCGTGACCGACCCATCCTCCACCAGTCCGTAGCTCTCCACCAGTCCGTAGCTTAGGCGTTGCGCCGCGCGATCGACCTATTTCCTCGCAATGGTTGCTGAATCGATGTCCCGCCGGAACCGAATCGTGCATCCCCGGCTGATGCTGTTGCCAGCGCTGTTGTTGGGGATGCTGCCATGGGGCGGTGGCTGCCGCCGTGCAAATGATCCCGCCGCGGCTGATGGGCGCTTGAATGTAACCGAAGAGGCCGTCGACCGGTCCGTGGTGAATCCCCCGTCAGGCCCTTCTGCCTCTGGCGACCAAGACCGGGCGGTTGGCCCGGAAGGTCTTTCCCCTGATG
>RFIQ01000320.1 GCA_003695565.1 Planctomycetota bacterium
CTCCTTTCCTTTGCCCTGGCGCGGCCGCTGGGGCCAGCCGACCAGGCCGCGTTAAATGAAATTGTCGCGCGATCCGCTGCCGATGGCTACCGGATGCAGGGGTTGATCCGCCAGATCATCCTCAGCGCCCCCTTCCGCTCCAAGACGACAACCTATGGAAACCCGTTATGAACACACTTTCACGGCGAACCTTTCTGCATGGCTTAGGCGGAACCGCCGTGGCCCTTCCTTGGCTGGAGAGCACCGGCAGGGCCTCCACGCTGGCACCCGGCCGACGAATGGTCCACTTTTATGTTCCCATCGGCGTGGTCCGACGCGGTTTCTTTCCTGGCGAACAGGATGACGTGATTCCCAAAGGAAACCTGGGGAATGTCATGCGCTCGTTGGGCAAGCAGGAGCCGCATTTTTTCATCCGGAAACTGGAACACCTAACGCCAACCTTGGAACCGCTCGAACCGATCAAGGACAAGGTGACATTGATCACCGGCATGGATCGACCATTTCAACCCGGTACCGATGTGCATGCGCAATGCGCCTCGTGCTACTTGAGCAGTGCCAGGCCTTTTGCCGTGCAAGGAAGTGCCTGGCCCCTGGACCGTACGCTAGATCATATCGTGGCGGATCATATCGGCCAGCAAACGCCCTTCCCAACTCTCGAATTCAGTTGCAACAGCCATCAGGACAACAAAGAGTCGATCTACTTCGACAACATCTCTTGGTACGGAACCGGCCATGTGGCTCCTTCCATTCGGGATCCACGCAAGATGTACCATCGACTCTTTTCCGCCACGGGCGTGCAGCGGTTCCGCGACGTCAGCGACCTGGTTTTGGAAGATGCCCGCGCACTGCGGAAGAAGCTCAGTGCGTCGGATCGGCATAAGTTCTCGGAGTTCTTCGAATCCATCCGGGCCATCGAGTTGCAAATGGAGCGACTGGAACTAATGAAAGCCGAATTGGCAACGGCTGGCTTTCCTGAACCTCCCACTGCCAGACTCCCCCGCGGCGATTACATACGGTTGATGGGTGACCTGATGATCGTCGCCCTGCAGACCGGATTGACGCGCGTGGCCACCTTCATGGTGGGGCCTGAGCGGTGGGATACGCCCTACCTGTTTGACGGCTTGTTCGACCAACCCCGCAGCCATCATCAGATGTCCCATAACCAGACCAAGATGATCGGCGATCTGTTGAAGGTCGACCGCTTCCATATGCAACAGTATGCCTACCTGTTGCAGAAAATGGACCAGATTCAGGAGCCCGACGGGTCGACGCTGCTGGACAATACGTTGATCACCTATGGTTCTGGGCTGGGGGACGGTTCGACGCACCAATACAACGACTTGCCGATCATCGTCGGAGGGGGCGGGCGGCAGATCAAATCGGGCCATCACATCAACATGCCGGAAGCCACGCCGCTGGCCAACCTCTGGCTGACCCAGGCCCAGTGGATGGGCGTGCCCCTCCACGAATTCGCCGACAGCACCGGTACAATCGACATCACGGTCAGCTAGCTTTGCCACCCCACGCCACACTTGCGAGAGATCGGTCCACTTGCGCCGCGCCTGGTTTGCACCGCCTGCGTGGAGGTGGGCCGCAGTCGCGACAGTCCGCCAACAAACCTTGCATGGTACGATGGATCGGATCGACGGAATCGGCAGACAAGTCTGTCCCACCCATGATTCCAGGCTCCCCTTTCACTGCCAGAAAATATCTATTCGCAACGGCAGATCACGACATGGACGATCTCCTGGGCTAGGGGAACCTCCGAACGCTGCTAAATGCGTTGGATGTTCACTCGGGTATCGTAATAGGAGGCACTGCCACCGATGGGATCCGTCAGACACACGTTTCCAATCGAGGTATCCTCGCGGAGCAGCGGGTTTGGATTGATGCCGCGGGCGCGGGAAGGCTCGCCGCGAACCGGCTGGCCGTCGATCTCAAGGTCGTCGGAACCGTAGGCCCAGTGGCCGAAACTCCAGCAAATCGACACCGTGCCCGGACGCATGCCTTCCATGACGTGCACCAGTCCCGTCAGCTCGCGTTCCTGTCCGTCGGTGATTTGGAAGCGGCCGTCCGGGAGTGTGGGCGACGTGATCTTTACGCGGTCACCGTGCTTCACTCCTAGACGGTCGGCGTCGCGGCGATTCATCAGTACGCGGTTGCCGTGTTCGTCGCCAAAAATCTCGGTCAGCCATCCGTCGGCCGGCGACGTGCGCGACTGGCCGCCCAGGATATCCTTATAGGTGCTCAGCAGGAACGGGTACTCCGGCCCGTCGTCGAGGACGTTTCCCCTGGCATCACGGACAGGTTCGAGTTTCGGCAAACCGTCGTAAGACTCGCCCGTCATGCTGTCGCGTTGCGTTGCAACCGGTTCGACGTAGAAATTGAAATTTCCGGTATACGGATGCGCCTGCTTCTCGCCGTCGTATCGGTGCACCCAATCTTCGAAATGTCCGCCTCGGTTCAGAACTGTCACCACCCGGCGCCATAGCGATTCGTCGCCGCCAACGGCACGCCGCCATTTGGCTTCGTCGAAGACCGCAGGGGGCAGGTGTCGCCGCGTGCGAACGAACAATTCGATCTCGTCGTCGTCGGCCTCTGGTGCCGCGTGGATAGGCTGGCCATCCTCATCGACCTTATCGCCGGACGCGATGTTCGCGACGGCCTTCAGGTAGAACTCTTCCGGTCGATCGAAGTGCTGACCGGGACCAAATGCATCTTTGCCGAACCCGCTCAGGCCCAGCCGTTTGGCGACAGCGATCAGAAACGTCTCCATGCAGATGGGTAGTGGGTCGCCGTCGACCTCGACAATCTCTGTCGTCGGTGCGGCGACCGGTTGACGGATCTTGCTGACCGTGGTCAGCATGGCCGGCGTGATGTGGGGCGTGCCCCAACGTTCCCAAATCGACAGGTCAGGGATGATGTAGTCCGCGAACATGGAAGTCTCAGCGACGGTAATGTCGCTGGCGATGAACAGCGGCACTTTCTTCGGATCGCGTAAGATTTCGATCTGCTTGTGTCCGGCTGGGCAGCTCATCACCGGCGTGCCTTTGTGCAAGAATAGGCAGCCGATGTTGTACGGATACTCGGCACCCGCGGCAGGAATCACCTCCTGGTAGACGTTGGAAGTGAAGGGATACCACGGGCGCTGCGCATCGTAATGTTCGCCGTCGAACAGCGACGTGTCCTCGTACCGCATCCGCTCTCTGGTCACAGGCGGACCAAACGCGGTCAGCTTGCCGGGATGGAGATCGGCGAAATTGTACGGATTCGCGGCCTTGCCGCCGAACTCATGAAAATGACCGCCGCCAGCGGACCATCCGCCTTTCCATCCGCAGTTGCCCACCAGCAGGTTGAGAAGGATCAGCGACTGGCACTGGTAATAACCGTTGGTGTGTTGAGCCGGGCCGCGATAGAACTCGGCCAC
>RFIQ01000321.1 GCA_003695565.1 Planctomycetota bacterium
AGCTGGATGTGTTCTGGGCGGCCATCGGTGGTTGGGATCCAGTGAAAACATTGGAAAAACTGGGCCGTCGGACGGGGCAGGTTCACCTGAAGGACCTCAAAGCGGGCACGCCGATCATCTACGACGAATCGCAGGTTCCCGCCGATGCATTTCAGGAAGTCGGAGACGGAGTCATCGACATGGATGCGGTGATGCGGGTGGCCACCGCCCATGGAGTCGTCCAGTTCCACGTCGAACAAGACCAGTCGCCCGACCCCTTGGCAAGCATCCGCCAAAGCCGCCGATATGCCAGCAAATGGTGGTAGGCAACCGCAACGAGACCACGCGGCGTCGTGGAACCGACCTGCGTCGCGGAACCGAACGGCATTGCGGGACCGGGCGACGCTGCGGGACCGGGCGACGCTGCGGAACTGGGCGACGCTGCCGGACGGGATTGCGCACCAAACGCAGCCTGCAGTACTCCATCGTCCCCGGACCGACGCCGCCGGTTCGATCGTCGCGCGCACCACCTCCACTCCCTACGCCGCGCCGACATTCTTAGGCGCCCCGCCCCCCTTCCGCCTCGCACCTCACCCCTCCGGCCTTCCGCCTCCAGCCTGAACAACCGCATCACCTACACCGGCCGCGAGTGGGACAGCACTCTCCATCACCACCACTTCCGCGCCCGCATGCTGGATCCGCAATTGGGGTGGTTCTGCGCGAGGGATCCGGCTGGGTATGTGGATGGAATGAGTTTATGTCAGTACGGGAATGGCCGTCCGGTCTCGGTCACTGATCCTTCTGGACTTGCCGTCGTTCCGTGCAATTATGCCGACCACGTGATCTGCAGCAACGCGTGTAAGGCACAGGGTAAACCGGGCGGTAGCGCGCGAAGCTGTGAACAGATCACAAAGATCATTAACTGCTGTGGTCTACCGATTCTTGGTTACACAAAGCGCACACAGCGATGTAAGTGTGCAAAGAAAAAATCACCCCAACCTGGATGCAAACCATGTGTTCCACCTGTGGGTACAATTCGATTCAAAGTTGACCGAGCTCCTAGTCCTCCGTACGGGACCGGCGATGGTCGACAAATTGATGTTCCTCATTCGCATATGTTTCAAATGAACCAATCTCCTGCTCCAGTCTGCAAGTGTTTTTGGGTTGAGATCCCCAAGGACCCTCTGCCTGGTGTCCACTGTCCTCCTATTTCGCCTGCCGCTGGCGGAGGGAAAGGGTAAATCATTGTGTGAACGACTTTCGGATACATACGCCAATTCTGGCGAACGAGTACGTGAAGGTGACCCGATACTCTTAGACGGCCATCGCGGGACTGTTGTACGTATTTTTCGGCGGGACACCCCTGACGCGAAAGAATTCGATTGTGCCGACACGGGAGGACTGCTGCTCAATCTCGACGTTAGTGGATTGACGCTCGTACCATTTGGTGCGCTCTGTGAGCTTCGTCAGGCCAAAGATCGCTTGACGGAACGCTAGGGAACTGAATCAATATTTGGCGCACGGTTGGGGTACGGGCGGAACTGCAGAGACGGGGGAAACGCAAGGACGCAATGGGTGAACAGAAAGGGAGCGGAGTTGAGGTGTCTTGCGTCTGACGGAATTGCAATTCACGGCTGCAGGCCTGCGTCCGGCAGACGGATCCGGGCTTGTTTGCCGATGTGAGCGCCGAAGACTGTCTCGAACACGAACTCGACGATCGGGTGAATGCCCAGAGGGAGATTCGAACGCTGAAATACCCGGAGCCGCTGTTAGGGACCGGCATCGCGGCGGGGCGAGGGCGTGGCGGATTCGGAGGGCTCTGCAGCGGGTTCCGATGCATCACTTCGTTTGGGCGCAGCTTCCCGCGTGCCGACAGCCATGCGGGGACCTGGCAGTGATTCATCGATCAAGCGGGCCAATTCTTCAGCGTCCATGACTTCGATCTCGATCAAGCGCAGTGTGACCGTCTCGAGCGCTTGGCGGCGTTCGATCAAGATTTGCCGAGCTTTGTGTGCCATTTCATCGATGATGCGCCGTACTTCCTCGTCGATTTCCCGCGCTGTTTGCTCGCTGTATTCCCGCGAGGCGAAACCGTCGCTACCACCTAGGAACGGACTGCGACCACTTTCGCGATAATTGACCCGTCCGAGGCGGCTCATGCCAAACTCCATCACCATGCTTCGTGCAATCGCCGTGGCTCGTTCCAGGTCATTCTGCGCGCCCGTGCTGATATCTGAAAAGATGATCTCTTCGGCCAGTGTTCCCGCCAGCAGCACTTGCATTTGGGATTCCAGTTCAGCGCGCGTCATCAGGAATCGCTCGCCAGCGGGACGTTGCATCGTATAACCCAAGGCAGCGAGCCCGCGGGGGATGATCGAGACTTTATGAACGGGGTCCGTATTCGGCAGGGAGTAAGCCACCAGAGCATGGGCCGCTTCGTGATACGCCACGCGCCGTTTCTCCTCTTCATCCATCACGCGGCTCTTTCTCTCCAATCCGGCAGTGACGCGCTCGACGGCTTCGTCGAATTCTTCTTGCCCCACCAGATCCTTATTCTTGCGCGCGGCCAACAGGGCAGCTTCGTTCACCAGATTCGCCAGGTCTGCGCCGCTGAACCCGCTGGTAATTCCAGCGATGTGATCCAGTTCGACTTCAGGCGCGAGTTTTACGTTCCGGACGTGGACCTTCAAGATTTCCAGCCGTCCGGATTTGTCGGGCCGATCAACCAGTACGTGTCGATCGAAACGCCCGGGGCGGAGCAGTGCTGGATCGAGCGTCTCTGGTCGGTTGGTGGCACCGATGATGATGATCCCGGTATTGGGATCGAAACCGTCCATCTCCACCAGTAGGGCATTGAGCGTTTGTTCGCGTTCGTCGTGCACCCCTACGACACTGCCGCTGCGGCTCTTGCCCAGCGCATCGAGTTCGTCGATGAAGATGATGCAAGGCGACTTGGCGCTTGCCTGCTGAAACATGTCGCGGACACGAGCCGCGCCCACTCCGACGAACATCTCGACAAAATCGCTGCCCGAGAGGCTGAAGAACGGAACGCCCGCTTCGCCAGCGATCGCCTTGGCCAACAACGTCTTGCCTGTGCCGGGAGGCCCGACCAACAAGACGCCCTTGGGGATCCGGCCACCCAATCGTTGGTATTTTTCGGGGTACTTCAAGAAATCTACGATTTCGCGGACTTCCTCGACCGCCTCATCGACCCCAGCGATGTCCTCGAACGTGATACTGATGTCGTCTTGGGCATAGAGACGACCACGGGATCGGGCGAACGACATCGGGGACCCGACACCTCCCATTCGCCGCGCGACCAACATGATCGCCAGCAATCCCACGCCGAGCAGGATCAACATGGGACCGTATTGGTCTAGAAAGCTGGGGCCGTCGGCATAGTACCAATCAACGTTGCTGGCCTCCAGAGCCCTACGCAGCTCTTCGGCCGTCTGTTCGTTGTCATCCTTGTTGACGCGAAAGTTGACGTAAGCACCGTCCCCTTGGGGCTTTCCGTCTTTCAAGACGCGTTTAAATACCTCTCCGCGCACCATCGTATCGTCGACTTGTACGTTGCGAATCTTCGACAATTCGACAGTCGTGTCGGATTTAACGGGCGATTGCACCTCGATCTTGCCCGGGGTCGGCACGCGTTGTGTGGTACCGTCGGG
Source organism: Planctomycetota bacterium (assembly GCA_003695565.1). Taxonomy (GTDB): domain Bacteria; phylum Planctomycetota; class Planctomycetia; order Pirellulales; family Pirellulaceae; genus Aureliella. The sequence continues at coordinate 3,651 of RFIQ01000321.1, forward strand.
CTGTACCACTTCCCTGAATTCCAATAAACGGTTCGAGCCTTTGGACTCGTAGTTCGTGGCGTGGAGCAACGAAATCAGGTCGGGGTATTTCAGGCGGTAGATGGCATTGTTCATCACGAACATGCCAACCGAAAGAATGATGATGGAGGTCAAGACGAGGTACCAAGCCCAATTGCTGTTGCGGTCCTCTCCCCGTTTATCGCTATCGTGATCCATTGGCACTCCCAGGGTATTGTTGCATCCAGCCGCACCGTCGGGCACTCGGCGGCTGGTCGTTTTCCTTTCTAGAGTATACCGGCGCTAGCTGATTGCGTCGTACCCGAGATTCGTTGCAGTAGATATGTCAGAAACGCGTGAGGACGGCATCGAGAACACCGGCTTTTCCCAAGGGGTCGAATGCATCGAATCGGCGGCTTGTATTGCTGGAACTGCAGGCAACGGCTAGCTTACTGGCACACCGATGCCGGGCGATCGAGCCCCGGTTCAAACGCTCGGGCTGCCAGCCTTTCTCACCTACCGAGACGACTTCCTTGTGAAACCTCCATTCGATAGACACTCCGTTGCCATTCTGGGTGCCACGGGAACCATCGGTCGCGCCGCCCTGGAGGTCATCGACGCGCTGGGGCCTCCGTGGCGGGTATTCGGGGTGTCGGCCCATCGGCGAATCGACGAGTTGATTCGAATCGCCCGACGGTGCAACCCGCAGTGGATTGCCGTTGCCGACCCCGAATCGGCCGGTAGTGCGACCGCCCTGGAGGATGGACCTTGGCGCGTCGCGGCGGGAGGGGCCGCGCTCGTGGATTTGGCTTGCCACCCGGAGGTCGGCACGGTCGTTGCCGCGGTCGTCGGGGCTGCCGGGATGATGAGCACTCTGGCGGCCGCCGAATGTGGAAAACGGCTGGCGTTGGCCAACAAGGAATCGTTGGTGGTTGCAGGCAGCCTGGTGACCGACGCAGTGGCTCGATCCGGGGGCGAGTTGATTCCGGTCGACAGTGAGCACAGTGCGATTTTTCAGGCCATGCGGAGCGGTGCGGTCCACGAAGTGAAGCGAATCGTGCTGACGGCCAGCGGGGGCCCTTTTCGAACCTGGCCGAAATCCAAGTTGGTGGACGCAACCGTTGCCGATGCCCTGGCACACCCCACCTGGCAGATGGGCCGCAAAATCACGATCGATTCGGCAACCATGATGAATAAGGCCTTGGAGATCATCGAGGCCCGTTGGCTGTTCAACCTCTCGGCCGACCAGATCGACGTGGTGGTACACCCCCAGTCCATCTTGCACTCCTTTGTCGAATTCATCGATGGTTCGGTGATTGCCCAACTCAGCCCCCCGGACATGCGCCTGCCGATCCAATATGCCTTGACCTACCCAGAACGAAAACCGTGTCCCTGCCCTAAACTAGAGTGGTCCGAGGCGTTAACATTGGAGCTGGAACCAGTGGATCGCGAGCGTTTTCCTGCCCTGGATCTGGGATGGGAAGTCGTCCGCCGTGGCGGAAGCTGCGGGGCAGTGTTGAACGCCGCCAACGAGGTGGCTGTGGAGGCCTTCCTCGACGGTCGCATTCGGTTTCCCGACATCGTGGCCGCGTGCCGCGCCGTCCTGGACTCCCATGATTTCGAACCCAAACCAAGCCTAGAAGATTTACTGCGCCTTGACCGTTGGGCGCGCGAGGAGACGCTTCGGTGGATTACAGCTTCCTGAATGGATTGATATCGGACGGTGGGGGCGATTTGTTTGCCCCGTACGCGTTGTTGGCTGATTCGAACGGCCTGTTTCGCTTGCTCAGTACGTTGTGGGTTATCCTGCAGGTCGCCATCGGCCTGGGGTTCGTCATCTTCATCCACGAACTCGGGCATTTCCTGGCGGCCAAGACGTTTGGAGTTCGCTGCGACAAATTCTATGTCGGCTTCGATGTACCGATCTCGATCGGTCCCATCCATCTCCCTCGCACCTTGGCGAAGTTCCAGTGGGGAGAAACGGAATATGGGATCGGCATCATACCCTTGGGGGGGTATGTGAAAATGTTGGGGCAAGACGACGATCCCCGGCAAGCTGAGGAGGAGGCAGCACGGATCCGGCTCGGGGAAGGGGAAGACGCCCCGTTGGACCCACGTAGCTATCCTGCCAAACCGGTCTGGCAAAGGATGATCATCATCAGTGCCGGCGTCATCATGAACCTCGTTTCCGCCGTATTCTTAGCGGCCATTGCTTACGCCATTGGCGTTCCCAATACCCCCGCCATCACCGGGGCGACCTTTGGGGGAGGACCGGCCTGGGAAGCTGGCATCCAGGTCGGCGATCAAATCGTCCGCGTTGGCGATATGGACCACGACGACCCCTATTTGAGTTACAACGATTTTCGCACGCAGGTCGTCATGCACGGATTTCGCACCAAGGGCCAACCGGTGCCGATGACGATTTTGCGTGGGAAACAGAGACTGGAGCTGCAGGTTCGCCCCACGCTCGACTACGACCGTCGCCGGATGGCATATTTGGTCGGGTTGCTCGGTCCATTGACCACCCAGTTGGGGGCTCCGGTTTGGATGGACGGCTCGTTTTTGGCGAGCGTTCAACCCGATCTCAAACCGGGGGATATCGTCGTGGAAGTCGATGGGGACGCCCTGCCGGTCGACCCGCGATTCGACAAAATCTTGGGACACGAATTGACCTCGCGGTTACAGGCCAAATGGGATCAGCCGGTCCAGGTCGTCGTCGAGCGGAGGCCGCAGGAGGCGAGCGGGAATACCGCTGCGCAACGCATCACGGTTGATTTGCCGCCGGTGCCGGTCAACACCTTGGGCTTGCAGTTTGCCGTAGGGCCCATTCGTGCCATCCAAGCGGGATCGAGGGCCGAGCAAGCCGGCTTGCAGGTCGGCGACGTGATTGAAGCGGTCAACGGGCAATCCGTCGAAAACGCGTTGGAATTGCCCGCCATCGTTGGTCGCCTAGCCGGCCAGTCCATCACATTCTCGGTGCGCCGGTCTGGCGATCGCCCCTCTGGCAATACCAACTCGGACGGAGCAGACAATCAGATTCTCGAGATCCCGTTGCAGGCGCCCGCCAATGCTCGATTTGATCCGGTTTCTTCTCTAGCAGGGCGTCTGACGTTGGGGGGCATCGGTGTCGCATACGACGTTTCTCCAGTAATCACTGGTGTGGACGATGCGAGTGGGCTGAGCGAGAGCGATATCCGCCCAGGCGATCAACTCGCTCAAATCCAGTGGGTCCTCAGCGATGAGGAACGGGAGAAGTTCGCGGGCCAGGTTGCAGACAGCGATTTGGAACCGTTGCCCATCGATGAACAATTCACGGTGGCGAATCTGCATTCATTCTTGCAATCCATCCCTGCCGGATCGACCCTTCGCGTTAATGTGCGTCGTTCCGATGGGACTGTGTCCGATCCAGTCGAGTTGAAGAGCTTTCCAGCCGAAGGATGGTTCTGGCACCAGCGGGGAATCAAGCTGACCGAATTAATGGCCGTGCGGCAGGTCGATGGGATCGCCCCAGCCATGGTTCTGGGGTTCGAGGAAACCAAACGCCGGTTCAATGAAGTCCTGAGTTTCCTGGGATTACTGGTCACTGGAAAAGTCGGCATCAAGGGTGTGGGTGGTCCAGTCGGCATCGCCCAGGTGGCTGCGTCGGAGGCCAGTTTCGGCGTGACGCGTTTGCTATTGTTCTTAACATTGCTCAGCGCTAATCTGGCCATCCTCAACTTCTTGCCTATCCCGGCGCTAGATGGCGGCCACATGATATTTTTGTTGGCCGAGGCGATTCGGGGCAAACCGGTCGATGAACAGTTGCAGATGCGCTTGACGATGCTGGGTGTGCTGTGCTTGCTAGCATTGATGGCTGTCGTCATCCTCCAAGACATTCTGAGATTGGTAACCTGATGGCGTTTGACCAGTCTCTCGGCGTTCTGATCGCGTATTCGGCCGCTGTTGTTCTAGCATCGGTGCTGGGGGGCATGTTGCCCGAATGGATCCGCCTGACGCACGAGCGGATGCAGTTTATGATCAGTTTCGTTGGTGGCCTGATGCTGGGGATCGCCATCTTCCACATGATTCCCCACGCGTTGGTTGCGACCCGCGGCGACGCCGATCGAGTGGCGTGGGGATTGATCGCCGGTTTGTTGGTCACGTTTTTCTTGTTGCGGTTCTTCCATTTTCACCAGCATGGGCCGGCGGATTTTGGATTGTATGCAGAGGAACGGAAAGCCGCTCGGGGGTCTGCGGCCTCGTCAGCGCTCGCCGAGACGAGCACGCATATCTGCTCCGAACATGTTCACCCGCAGGACCACGACCGATGCCAGGACACCGCCGCCGGATCCCCTCGCTGGGTTTTCGTGTTCATGGGGTTGGCCCTGCATACCTTGACCGATGGGGTGGCGTTGGCCAGCGGTGTGATGAGCGAGGTCGGGCATGATGCCTGGTCGGCCTGGCCGGGGTTGGGCATCTTCCTGGCCGTACTACTGCACAAGCCGCTCGATGCGGTATCCATCACTTCCCTGATGCACCCGGTCACCACGGCGACGCATCGCCTGGTGGTCAATGTCGGATTCGCCTTGATGTGTCCCCTAGGTGCTCTGTTGTTTTGGGCCGGCGTGGCTGGTCAAAATGAGATCGCCGCAGCCGTGGCGGGATTCGGGTTAGCATTTTCCGCTGGCGTGTTCCTGTGTATCTCGTTGAGCGATCTCCTGCCGGAGATGGAGTTCCATTCGCACAACCGATTGCAGCTGACTGGAGCGCTATTGCTGGGGATTGCCGCAGCCTGGGCGATTGGCATGGTCGAAGGAAAGCATGCCCACGAACATGGCCCGCCCAATTCCACCGTTCCGCATGCGCATGCCGACCATTCCGATCACGCCGGTCATGAACATTGAGAATGAGCAGCCATGCCTTGCGAACCTTGCCCGTCGCCATCGGGTAACCTCGCGCGAGATGTGACAACTTCCTTCATTGCGACCTAGGTATCCAGAGCCGAGCCATGGCTACAGTAGATATCGCAGTTCTCCTCATCTACCTCACGGGCGTCATCGCCTTCGGGTGCTGGTTCGTACGGCGGTCCGGCAGCACTCAGGAATTCATGATAGCAGGAGGGCGGCTGCCAGGTTGGGCTGTCGGGTTATCGATCTTCGGTACCTACCTCAGTAGCAATACGTTTTTGGGGGTGCCGGGCAAAGCCTATGCTACGAACTTCAACGCCTTCGTATTTAGCCTCTCACTGCCCCTGGCGGCCTGGATCGCACAGCGCGTCTTTGTGCCCTTCTACCGACGCAGTGGACAGGTTTCAGCATACGAACATCTGGAGGAACGTTTCGGAGCATGGGCTCGTACCTATGCGGTCGTTTGCTACTTATTGACCCAGCTCGCTCGTACCGCCTCGATTCTGTTCGGGGTGGCGTTGGGATTGCATGCACTCACTCACTGGCCCGTTGCCACCATCATCTTGGTGACTGGTGCTTTGGTCACGCTGTACACGCTGCTGGGTGGAATCGAAGCGGTTATATGGACGGACGTGGCTCAATCGCTGGTGTTAATGGTGGGGGCCATGGTCGTCCTCGGAATGGTCTATTTCTCAGCGCCCGGTGGTCCGCTAGCCGCCGTCGAATTGGCTGCCGATCGGGGCAAATTCTCCTTGGGCAGTTGGGGGCTGGATTGGACCCAATCGACTGTATGGGTGATGCTCCTGTACGGCTTGTTCATCAATCTGAACAATTTTGGCATCGACCAGAGTTTTGTACAGCGATACCACACCGCCAGGTCCGATGCGGCAGCCGCTCGGGCCGTATGGTCGGCTGCACTGCTGTATGTTCCCATCTCCTTGATCTTCTTTCTCATCGGGGCGGGCTTGTTCGCCTACTACGAATCGCGGCCGGATATGCGTCAAGAAGTCGCCATGCAAGTCGCCCGCAGTTCGCATCCCGACGCCAGCGACGAAGACCTGGCAGCGATTGCCACAGGACTGAGCACCGCGGAGATCGGCGACAAAGTGCTGCCACACTTTATCGCCACCCAATTGCCCACCGGCCTGGCAGGACTGTTGATAGCCGCCATCTTCGCCGCGGCCATGAGCAGCATCGACACGTCGCTGAATTCGTCAGCCACCATCTTCTATCAAGATATTTTCCGCCGGTATTGGCGACCACAGTGTTCGGAATCGACTGCCCTGCTCACTCTGCGGATCGCCACCATTATCATGGGAGTCATGGGAACGGGGATGGGGCTGGCATTGATCGGGGTGCAGAGCATTCTGGATGCCTGGTGGACTTTGCAAGGCGTTTTCGCCGGCGGGGTTCTCGGATTGTTTTTGCTCGGCATGGCGGTCCACTATCCGCGTACCGGTCCAGCGGTTCTAGCCACCGCTGCGGGAATCGGTTGTATTGCCTGGTTGAGCCTCTCGCCGATGCTCGAGTGGGTGCCACCGAGTCTACGCAATCCGTTGCATGCCAACCTGACCATCGTAGCAGGCACGCTCACGATTTTTGTCGTCGGTTGGTTGCTGCACAGCGTGGGGAATCGATGGTCAGTCGTCCCCAAGCGGCCGGTCCGGTAACGATGGAGCCCGCATTCGGCCACGCGCTCTGGGTATCGATCGACTGGAAAGCGAGCGGATGGGCGGACGATCCATTGGCCTCTCGAAACAACTCCTGGAGAATCACTGAGATGGACACATGCCCAGATCGTCCCTGGTTGCGCGGTATCGTCGTGCCGCTGGTGACTCCGCTCCGCGACCGAGATGCCATCGATCATGCGGGGCTGGAACGCCTCATCGAGCGGCTGGTTGCAAGCGGTGTTCACGGTATTTTTGCACTGGGGACGACGGGTGAAGCTCCCAGTCTGAGCTACCGCTTGCGCCGGGAATTGATCGAGCATACTTGTCGACTCGCCGCAGGGCGCGTCCCGGTACTGATCGGAATTACCGATACCTCGATGGTCGAGTCGATCGAGCTGGGGAGGTTCGCGGGCGAGGCGGGGGCCGATGCAGTCGTCGCCAGCACCCCGTTCTACTTTCCCGCCGGCCAAACTGAGCTGAGGCAATACCTACGGGGGCTCGCTGCCGAACTGCCCCTTCCCTTGATGATCTACAACATGCCCAGCCTTACCAAGCTATGCATCGAACCGAAGACGATCGAAGAGTTGATCGATGTACCCAACATCCGCGGGGTGAAGGACAGCGGGGGCGACCTGGATTATTTCCGCCGGGTGGCACGCCTGAAACAGCAACGCCCCGACTGGTCGATTCTGATAGGTCCCGAACACCTCCTGGTCGAATCCTTGGCATTAGGGGGAGACGGGGGAGTGCACGGCGGCGCCAACATCTTTCCGCGACTGTTTGTCGATCTGTTCTCGGCTGCGGACTGCGGAGACTCATCCCGTGTTGCACAGTTATCGCGCATCGTAGGAGATCTGCAAGCGATTTATGCCGTGGGCAAATACGATAGCCGTTTCGTCAAAGCAACCAAGTGTGCCCTGTCGGTGTTGGGAATATGCAGCGATCGCATGGCCGAACCGCTGAACCGTTTTCTTGCACCTGAACGGCAGCGTGTTGCCGAGGTGTTGGGGCGGATTGCTATCGATGAGTAGGGTGCGACACGGCATTCGGCCATTGAAGATGGCGGAGATTCATTTCGCGGAGTCGATCGACGCGCGACATGCTTCCACGATAGGGGGCGCTCTCCGGCGGGGCAGACGCGGCAAACGATTGGTCAGCTAGCAAAGGATTGTCGCAATCATACCGGTTGTGCGGACGGGCAGCGACGAGGCAGTTGGGCCAGCCTGCTGCAAGTCCTTCCGGAACTTGCCCTGCCCGCGAACGTGGTCTACCTTTCAGCAGACGACCAAACTCTCGATTGCAGGCCCTCCGAGAGGCTCGACCTGGGGTCCGCGAACCTGGCCCTGCGTTCTCCTCGAGCGGTGCCCGCTTCGTCCAGCTGCGCTTCCGGTTTCCCCTCGCTCGCATTGAAGGTTGATTTGTATGGCAACCACGATTGCCCCCATCAAGAATTTGGACGAGATCCTCTCCTCGGCTCAATTGCCGGCACTACCGCAAACGGCAATTCGCTTGATCGAACTGTCCCAGGATGCATCGAATGGTCCAAGGGAATTCGCCAAACCCATCGAGGCCGATGCGGGTTTGATGGGCCAAGTATTGCGGTTTGTCAACTCCAGCTATTTCGGTTTCAGCCGCGAGATCTCTAGTATTCCCCAAGCGCTGGCTTTGGTCGGGGTTCGCACGATCAAGAATTTCGCGCTGTGGAGCGCCGTATTCGCCCTAGTGCCTGATCCCAAGTTTGGTCCGTTCGATTTGAAGAAGCTCTGGCAAGATTCTCTGCGCCGCGCTTTGTTTGCGCGATGTCTGGGGCGCGAACTGAAACTGTCCAATTCGGAAGATCTGTTTGCTGCGGCGCTGTTGCAGGACATGGCAATTCCCTTGCTGCTGAAAGAACTGCCGGAACATTATGAAGCGCTGGTAGAACGCCGAGCGAAAGAAGGAGTTCGTCTGAGCCAACTGGAACGCGAGATCTTTGGCTGGGATCATGCCCAGGCGGCCGCGGCGCTGGTGCGCAACTGGAAACTTCCCGAGTCCTTCGCGCGCCTGATCGAACGGCATCCTAGCGTTGACGATCTGATCGATCGAGGTGCCAGCGAACTGGATGCTGCCTGCATCGCGGTGGCAGCCTTGCTGCCGGCCTGCCAAGATGATGGATGGACGGAACGGGAAAAATTCTTCGCCGTCTTGCCGCGGATTTGGCAGGGAAGCACTGACGGGGTGGAACGATTGTTCGCCAACACCGACGAGTCTTTTAAGGACTTCGCCCCCGTCATGAGCTTGCCCGTGCCCAAGAAATCGTTAATCGATTGGCTGCATGATGCCTAGCGGACGCCCTGCGCGGGCGGACAGGGAACACAATCTGTGCCCAACAGCCGGCACGATTTTCCGGCGATCGGCATTCGGCTCATGCAGTTTGCAAACCGGGAGCAGTGGATAACGCAGTGGCGTGGGCAATGCCGAATTGCTGGCAGATAGCCTGTGCTGCGCGGGCCGATGCCCCTGGTTGCCCGAAACGGCGTGTCAGCCGAGCCAACTCCAGTTTCCGCAGTGTGCGTTCCTCGCGATCGCCCAGCAACCGGTCCATGGCTGCGATCGTGCGTTCGATCGTGGGACCGCACTGCTTCCCCACCGCCAGAAACTCGGGCATTACCGTTGTCCCGGCGATCAGATTGGGCAGGGTCATCCAGCCCACGTGCACGACGCGCCGGGCGAACTCGTACGTCGAGCGGCTGACGTGGTACATCACGACCGACGGCGTGCCACGAGCCATCATTTCCAGACTGACCGATCCCGATTTCATCAACCCGCAATCGGCCACTTCGATGATTTCGCTGGTGCGGTTCGCATAGAATTTGATGCGCTCGGATGGATCCGACGGTTTGAGCAGCGATTTGCAGTGGTCGAGATGTTGCTGGTTGAGGCAGGCAACCAGAAACGTAACCCGCCGGTGGCGGGCGGCCAACTCTCGGATCACTTCCAGTTGCAGCGGCCAGATGGTGCGGATTTCCCGACTGCGCGAACCTGGCAGCACTGCCACGAGCAGATCATCGGCGGCTGACCACGCGCGCAAGAAAGCAGCGTCCAACTGTTGATGTGCCACCGAATCGAAAAAAGGATGGCCGATGTACTGGCACGACATTCCATGTTCCGCGTACCATTCGTACTCGATGGGCAGTGCACAAAGGACGTGATCCACGTACTTGCGCATTTTCTTGATCCTCCAGCCTCCCCAAGCCCATAATTGAGGAGGCAAGTAGTACAACACGGGAATACCCGCTTGCCGTGCGCGTTTGGCGATGTGCCAATTGAATCCGGGAAAATCGACCAGAACCACGCCCGCTGGTGGCCAGCGTTCAAAAATGTCCGATGCCATATCGGCAACTCGAACGAACTCACGCAACTTGGGCAACACTTCGGCAAACCCGACAACCGCCAACTGTGTCAAGGGATAGTCGATAGTACAACCTTGTGCCGCCATCTGCGGGCCGCCAAAACCTCGGCAGGATGATCGAGTGCTTGCGGGCAGATGTTGCATCACACGGGCCGCGTGCAAGTCCCCACTTGGTTCACCTACTGAGAAAAACAAATCAGGAACACTCACGGCAAACCTCTGCTCGAGTCAGGTCCTATCCCCTTTTGGGTCGATGCCCTGAGGAGATACTGGAAACCCACCATCCACGTCCAGACCGGATGGGCACGAACCGGTCGCTAAACCCCGGACCATGGCACCCTACGAGCTGCCAGGAAATGGTCGTTGGTAGACGCGGACTTCGGCACGTTTGGGGTGGGATTTATGGTGCCAGCCGCATGTGGGGCCCGCAAATTGCGTCACGGTCGGCTACGCACGTATGGGGGTGGTAGATTAGCATGGTAGGGCTGCGCAGAAATCATTCGTCCCGCCCGTGGCGCTTGTCCAATGTGTCGTAGGGTGTGGTTGAGCTGGAAAAGGCGAGGGGAGAGAGTCATGCAAGAATTGGAGCCATGGGTGCTGTTGCACGGAGAGGCCCCCCCCAGCCTGGCTCTGTGGCAGGTGGCTGGATCCAGGGAGTTGGCCGTGGCGCTCTTCAGCAACTCGGGCAAGGCGGATGCCTACATCCAACAGGGGCATCTCACGAATCCTCAGACCCTGCAACCGAACCGACTCGAACTGGTGGGGCTCTTGGCGGAGGCCTTTCGCCAGGGTATCTGTTGGGCGGCCCTGGATCCAACGGCGGATCACGCGACCAAACTGTACGATTTGCGAAGCGTACTCAAAGCGGCTCGGACCGAGTTGCAACTGGCGGCAACGCGCGATCCATCCCGCACATCATTTCCAGGAAAAGACGCTGGAGAACCTGGTTAGATGCAGAGAGGCAGCCCCATCGAACTGCCGGGCTTTCTCCGTCGGCGTTGCGAGCCGCCAGCCACCAGTGAACAAGAGCCTAACCAAACCTGACTCTGCGAGGAGAATCAACTTGGATACCACCTGGATGTCGACTGTCGTCCGTCACTTTGCTACGGCTTCTCGTCGGATATGGCGTCGAATCTCTAATGGGTTATTGATTGATGCACGGCGGATTCTCGGAATACAGGTCCCCGCCGCTAGCTGGTTGGGGATCTGCATGCCCACGAGCATCTTGACGTGCTGCGTGTTGTTGTGCTGGGCGGCAGTGCCGGCGGCTGTACGTGCTCAGCCCCTCGACCCCGCGCGCCCGCAGGTCGTGAAACTCTGGGACGGGCCAGCTCCGGGGGCGGCCGGCGATACACCGCAAGACATTCCGACTGCATGGCTCTACGCGGCATCAGCCGTGCCAGATGCAGGGGCGAGAGCCCCGGTTTTGGTCATCTTTCCGGGAGGGGGCTACGGCGGATTGGCGATCGACCACGAGGGACACGCCATCGCTCGTTGGGCCAATTCGCTGGGCATGATGGCTGTAATCGTGGAATATCGGCACCGGGGCCGTGGATATGGGCATCCGGCTCCGATGTTGGACGCGCAGCGGGCCATTCGCTACGTTCGCCACCACGCCGACGTGTGGCAGATCGACCCGCAGCGCGTGGGAGTGATCGGATTTTCCGCTGGGGGGCACCTGGCCACGACCGTGTTGACCAAATTCGATGCGGGCAATCCCGGCTCGCCAGATCCGATCGAACGGGAAAGCTGTCGGCCGGATTTTGGTATTGCCTGTTATCCGGTCGTGGCCCTGGGCGAAGCATTCACACATCGCGGCAGCCAACGCAACCTACTCGGTGACGAAGCTCCTGCGGACCTGGTCCGGTTGATGTCCAACGAGAAACAAGTCCGCCCTGACTCGCCTCCCTGTTTCTTGTGGCATACCGCCGACGACGCGGTCGTCTCAGTGGAGAACAGCCTGCGGTTCGCGTCGAGCCTGTCGGCGGCGGGAGTCCCGTTCGAGCTGCATGTATTTCCCCATGGCCGGCATGGGTTGGGACTGGCGCAGGGGCACCCTGGAGTCGATCAGTGGCCCGATTTGTGCCAGAATTGGTTGGTCCGATTAGGAATGATCGCTGAGTAAACGATTCATTCAACCATCAGTTCCCAGAGCCGAACGGATCGGTGCCGAATGGATCGTCACTACCGCCGGCCCCAAATGGATCATCCATGCCGGCGTCACCGCCCGTCGAGAAGGGATCGCCGGTTGGCGCACCGGTGCCGAAGGGATCGCCCGCCGGGGCGGCAGCACCACCAAAGGGATCCGTAGTACGGCCGGGGGCCTGCGTCGTGGGTGTGCTCGTTTCGCCTGCGGTCGGTTCTTCTTGTGGGACGAATTCGACCGGTTCCACCAAGGTCGGAAGCTCCGCACCTACCGGGCGCAGGCACTCGATCCGTCCATCGCGCATAATGGTGTAAATGCGATCGCTGGTGCAATTGATGACTGCATCCGCCAGGTCGAGCGGCAAACTGCGGGCGACTTCCGCTCCGGTAGCAGCGTCAATTGCAA
>RFIQ01000322.1 GCA_003695565.1 Planctomycetota bacterium
CTGCGACACCCATCCGAGCCAGCGCGGCGGCGGCTTCGGTTTGAATGCGGCGGTGGGCCAGCTCCATGGCACCTTCCAAAGCACCCACCGCCCGTTGGTCTCCGATCAGGCCCAGAGCATCGCAAAGGCCCACGACCAATGCCAACGCATCGGCAAGTTGCTGCTGCACTTCTTCCACCGACTCGCCAAACTGGGCCGGGTTGGCTTGCATACGTTCCAACTGAGCCGTCAGACCGCTCAGCATGCGGGCCAACGCTTCCGCATGTTGGTGCCAAGGATGCGTCTCCAGGCGTTGGGTTCGCACGCAGTAATTCGCCAGGTCCAGCAAGACCGCCAGCACCGACGGTTGCAAGGGGGAACCGACCAAAGGAGTGAACACCTCCTGCAAGATCGTCGCGTCCGCACGCCAGAGCGGCCCCAGGCCGATTCCCACCACTTTCCAATCATCGGGCGGCAGACTGAGCAACAGACTTGCTACGGTGGCAATCGATTCTCGCGTTCCCTGTTCCACAAGAGCCTGGAGAAAGTGCCCGGCCGCTTCCGGAGCCGGCTGGGCGGTTGCCCGGTAGCAGGCGACCAATGCGTCGCTCAGCCGCTGATCCTCTGCCAGATTGCGGTCCTCGCCGGAGCCGCGAAGGGCGCGAATGCGAGCGGCCACATGCTGGGCCATCCGCACCAACGGCCCCACCGCTGCCCGGTCGACCGGTCGCTGCGCGATGCCTTCTACAACCGCCACCAAGTCGGCGGCGGTAGCCGTCGAGAGTACTTCGGCCAGTTTAGCGACCGGCGCTGCCCCCTCGTGTGCATCCAGTTGATCGAGGACGTATTGCGCAATGGTGGTTTTCGGTTGCATGCTGGGAAGCAATTTTTGTTTTCGAGAACAACTGGGCAGTGAGTCGTCCCGCCGTCCCTGCCGCTGCTGGGTGTAGGGAAGCAACATTCCGATGCCAGAAGAACTGTGCGGCCCGAGCCCGGACCCTCGGCAGACCGTCCGTGCGAGATTCTCTGTTCGGTGCTGTGGGACATGCAGGCCGCATGGCGAATCAGCGGCATGCTCGGTGGTGAAGAATGACCATTGTATCCCAGCGTCTATTTTTCGGCACCCCGCGCCGTGGCCCCTCGGCCTGCCCTGGCCGCTAGGGAGAACCCGGGCCATTCTTGGTACGCGACGCCAATGCCGTTGGTAGCTCATCCCACTGGCTGGCTGAAACCTTGCCGATTCGTCAGACTTTGGAGGCTCCCGGCCTCGGCGAGCCAGCAACCGTCTGATCGATATGACCTTTGGTCGTGATCGGGGGATCGCGTTGGAATACCAATGCGGCGCCAACTACAATCGGTGGACTTCGCGACCTCTTTTTCCCGGCCCTACGAGGACTCTCCATGTCTGTGTTTCGCTACCTCAGCCTTTGTTTCTGGATCCTGGCACCTTTTCTGTCCACCATGCCGGCGGTGGGGCAAACGGGGGGCGGTGCAGCCGAAACCTCGGTCGAGCAAGCACTTCCGGAGGAGGCCGCGCGCCTGTTTCGATGGCGAAGCATTGGGCCAGCGAATATGGGAGGCCGGATCACTTCGCTGGCCGTCTACGAAGCCGACCCGAACACTTGGTGGGCTGCTACGGCCAGCGGTGGACTGCTCAAGACCACCAACAACGGTATCACCTTCGAACACCAGTTTGATCGGCAAGCCACCGTATCCATTGGCGACGTGCAGGTCTGCCAATCGGATCCGAACATCGTATGGGTGGGTACCGGAGAGGCCAATCCGCGCAACAGTGTGTCCTGGGGAGATGGCGTTTACAAGTCGACCGATGGTGGCAAAACCTGGAAGAACATGGGGTTACGCAAAATCTTTCAGACCGGACGCATCGCCATCCACCCCACCAATCCCGACATCGTCTTCGTCGGTGCCTTGGGGAGATTGTGGGGGAGCAATCCCGAGCGTGGCCTGTACAAGACGACCGATGGCGGCAAGAGTTGGAAGAGAGTCTTGTTCGTCGACGAACAAACCGGGGTCATCGATGTCCAGATCAATCCCGCCGATCCCAGTATCGTGCTGGCCGCTACCTACGTACGACGTCGCGACGGATTCGACGGCAATGATCCCGAGGTGAAATTCGGCGAAGGCGCGGGAATCTACCGGTCGACCGATGGCGGCGAGACGTTTTCCCGCATGACTGCTGGGCTGCCGAGAGTAAAAATGGGGCGCATCGGCTTGAGTTTTTTCCGACAAGACCCTCAGCATGTGTATGCCATCATCGAAACCGAGAAGATCGGCCAGATGCCGGAGGACTTCCCCTTTGTGGGGTTCAGCGGCGAATCGGTCGAGGCCGGAGCGCGGATCACGGCGGTTACGAAGGACTCCAGCGCGGAAAAGGCGGGACTGCAGGTGGGCGATATCGTCATCAGCGTCGACGGCCAGCGCGTGCTCAATTACGACGATCTGCTGCGTGAGGTCCGCAAGAAGTCGGCCGGAGCGCAAGCATCATGGGAGATCGTCCGTGACGGCAAAGTGATGACGCTGGAGCTGACCTATGGTCGCCGGGCAGAACCGCCCGCAGAAGAACAAGAAGATGCGCCATCGCGCCGCCGGTCCCGGCGCAGTCCGTTCAGTGCCAGCTTGGGAGGACAGTTGGAGAATCTGCAGGGGCAGCAGGGCCCCCACGAGGAAGACTTCGGCGGTGTGTACCACTCGGCTGACGGCGGAGTCACCTGGCGACGCATCAACAGCGTCAACCCGCGCCCCATGTACTACAGTCAGATACGGGTCGATCCATCCGACCGCAATTACATCTACGTGCTCGGAACATCCTTGTATCGATCCAGCGACGGAGGCCAGAGATTCACCGACGACGGTGCCAACAACGAAGTGCATGTCGACCACCATGCCCTGTGGATCGACCCGCGGGACGGTCGCCACATGATCCTGGGCAATGACGGCGGCATCTACGTGACCAACGACCGCATGAAAAAATGGGACCATTTGAACCATGTCGCCATCGGCCAGTTCTATCACATCGGTATCTCGCAAGCATTTGACTACCAGGTGTACGGCGGGATGCAGGACAACGGGAGTTGGGGTGGTCCCACCCGTGTGCCCGGCGATGCAGGCCCACGCAATACCGACTGGTATCGCGTAGGCAGCGGCGACGGCTTCGTGACGCTGGTCGATCCCCAAGACCCGCATCAGATCTATTTTGAAAGCCAGAACGGTGGCATGGGGCGCATCCATTTGCAAACCGGCGAACGAGCGTTTGTCCGCCCTCGGCCTCCTCGCGGAGTCGAGTACCGATTCAACTGGAAGACGCCTTTCATCCTGTCTCCCCATAATTCTCAGATCCACTACAGCGCCGGCAATTATGTCTTCAAGTCGGTATCCAAAGGCGACAATCCTGCCCCCATTTCGCCCGAGATTACCAACACGGACAAAGGAGCCGGTAGTGCGTTGGCCGAGTCGCCGCGCAAAGCTGGGGTCCTGTACGTCGGCACCACCGACGGCGCCGTGTGGGTGGCCCTAGATGACGGGAAGTCGTGGTACAACCTGTTCCGCAGCGAAGATGTGCAACACCTGAAGGAAGCGCTGGCACCGCCACGGAATCCGTCTGCCAGCGACGAGGCAGAAGACCCAGCGGCGACGCGGGTCCCAGAGTCACGCTCGGCCGCAGGACGTCCACCTGGCGGTCGCGGGAGAGGTCGCGGTGAGGGCATGAATCCGCAACGCATGCTGCAAATGCTGCGGCAACGCGACGCCAACGGTGATGGCTTTGTTGAAGCCAGCGAGCTGCCGCCTCCGATGACGCGCATCCTCGAGCGGCTGGACCGGGATGGCGATGGCAAGCTGTCTATGCAGGAACTGGAGCCTGCCGCGGCCTCCGGTAGCGGTTCACCACGCAACAGGCCATCTACCGAGGCCTCGTCCACGGCGGCAACTCAACAATCGCCGTCGGGCGTTCGCATCCCACCTCCCGTGATCCAGCCGCCCAGGTTGGGCCAGGCCGCTCGGGCCAAGCCCGCCGTGTCGTCCCAGCCTCCTGCCACTGGCCGAGCCGAATCGACCTCATCTTCATC
>RFIQ01000323.1 GCA_003695565.1 Planctomycetota bacterium
CGCTGGATCGTCCAGCTCGGGAACTCCGCTGACTGGCCAGGGGAATACGGCGTCGGAGTAGACTCGCGGGGTCCCGTTGACATAGAAGATCCATTGGTGGCGGTTTCGATTGCCTGACCGTCGTGCATGATAGGCCAGGGAGGATTGGCCGAGAAAGGGTTGTGGACCATGCGGCGGAACGCGTGGGGGCGGCCTGCGGTGAGGGATACTTCCATGCCGGTATACCTGGCCGTGGGGCCGGGTCACTTCTTTGTTTCGCTGGCGTGCTTGTTGGGCACTGCGGCGCTTGGATGACGCGTTGGGGGAAAGGAGGTTCCGTGGGGGACATGACGGGCGGACGCATGCGAGGAGATCGAGACCACAAGCGATCCGAGCAAGACGTATCTGGGAGATGGAATGCGGCTCATGACTCCAATGAGGCTGAAGCGGAGGGACTTTCCCTCGAGGAGCTTAGCCGCGTTTATGGCGCTGGGCAGGGTGATGATTCACGGGGCGAAGGGGACTCTGGCCGCGATGATGGCTCAGCGGGGGCACTGGAGAATCTATCGGTGCCGGTTGCCGATATTGATCCGTCGCCCGGAATGGGGCAGTCGGCCGACGGTGTCTCGGTAACGCCGGCCGGAATCGTCGAAGCGGCTTTATTCGTAGGAAAGCCCGATGGCGAGATTGTGTCTGTAACGGAATTGGCAGGCCTGATGCGCGGCGTTTCCGAGTCCGAGATTCTCGAAGTCGTAGCGAATCTGAATCAAGAGTATGAACGTGCTGGAAGGGCTTTTCGCATTGTTGCTCGGGGCAATGGGGTCGCAATGTCTCTTGTTTCAGGAGTGGCTCGAATCCAAGAAGCCTTCTACGGAAAAGTCCGCGAAGTGAAATTGAGCCAAGCGGCGATCGACTGCCTGGCACTAATTGCGTACCAGCCCGGGATTTCGCGCGAACAGATTGATGCGCAACGCAATCAACCGTCTGGCGCATTGCTTAGTCAGTTGGTGCGAAGGCGTTTGATCGAGGTTCGACGCGAGCAGCGGGACGGCCAACCGCCGCGGGTTTGCTATCACCCAACCGAGCGATTCATGGAACTGACAGGGTTGGATTCCTTGGACGATCTACCACAGGTCGAGGAGTTTGACCCTAGCCTTCCGTTGCAGAACGATTCGACCAGCTAAGTTGCGGTAGCTGGGGAGCGAAATAGCGTCGGCAAGGTATCCTCGAGAATCTCAAGCACCGCGCGCCGGTCCTCATCGGATAGGGATTCATAGCCGTCGGGCGGCGACTCCGCCGAGAGAACTTCTTTGAGTCGGTTGCATACCCACTCCAGCGCCAGCGGAGGAAGCTCGCGGAACGCCTTCGAGTAGATCAGAAAACTGCAGGGATATTTGAACATCCTGCGTTCCAGGTCAAACTGGCGGAGGTGGCGGCCACGGCTGTCCTCGTATACAGGCCCTATGGCACCAGTTTCGAACAGCTCCCTGTACCGACTGGGACCGCGAATCTCCGAATTCAGGGGTGTTTCATCGGCGAACAGCATGTATCGAACCAGTTTCTCGCCTGCCGTTGCGATGCGACGTTTGGTGGAGTCGCTGATACTACCGGGTGGCCGCCCTAAGATTTCGTTCATGCCTTCGTCGTAATGCTGAGCCAAACGCGTTTCGATCGCGAGGCGAGCCAACAGATTGTGCATTTGCGTTTGATGTTCGAGAACCATCAGGGCAACCATGTCGCTGTGGGGGCGAAGATAGGGCGAGACATCAAAGAACTCGGTCAGATCCAGCCGGTTCGCTCCGGCGTCCCGATCGATCTCTTCCGGATGTTCCCGATTTGTCGAGATAAGGTTGCCCATGTGGCGGATAGTGCCATGTTCGCCGGTTACGTACCAGCCGCCGTATCGTTGTTCAAACGGAGTGGTGTGATCAGTAACATATGTGCGTGTTCCGGTTCTGGGGCGTCCATTGAAATCGGAATAGATGCTCCGGACTAACAAGCCGGGAATGTCCTGGGTTCGGTGAGAGGCGTGGCAGGTTAGGCAGCCACCGCGGTCCCGCGAGATCTTAATCTCTCGCGTATCGGTCTGATCGACCGTATAGAAAACACTGCCTAGACGAGGGTCAGTTGCTGCGATCTCCACCACATCGCCATTTTGACACCACCCCACGTAAACGTCATCGTTGAAGTAAATTGCACGCGGCGTGCGCGGACTGATTTTGTGAAGTTGCAAAGAGGTCTTCGAAAACACCAATACTTGGGACTCAGGCGAAATGTGCATGGCCTCCAGCAGGTCTGGCAACCAGCCGTGGCGAGGCGAGTACTCCAGGCTCGTATGCCCTTGTTGGATGCGATGGATCAGATCTTGCACGGCGTCATCAGGCGTGGCCGATCCGTAGTTGATGGGCGGTTGTTCGTAACTGAGTTGCGCCCACGTGGCCGGCGCGATGCCCGTTATTAACAGGCAACCCAACGCAATGACCTTCAACCGATGACCAAGTTCCAATCTCCGCTTGCAGGTTCTGCCCCCCATGCCATTCTCTCCACGGTAACGAATCTAAATCGGACGCAGCGGTCCGCTTTTGTTTCATTGTACAACCGAACGGTGCACGATCAAGCCAAAAAATCGCCCGAGTGCGACGTTAAATGTGGCGGCCTCCTGCCGCAACCCGCTGTCAGTAAAAGGTTTGCGGCATGGCGTGCCGGCTCGGTGCCCGAACCGATCGTCCCGCACTACCGTTCGATGGTCATGGCTAAAACGATCGGGGCAGTTGGATCATCGCCTTTGATTAGTTCCACTTCGCGGACCGTCATTTCCGTGCGGTGGGGAGCGACGCTCAGGTAGCGAACCTGTTGGCCTTGAGCGAAAAAGGCGAACTCAGATCCTGGCACATCGACCCGGCGAATGTAGTCTGCGAAGTGCACGCTGTTGAGTAGTGGATGGTCTTCCGTGGTACCATCGGCGTAGTGAAAGCGAACGATCAGGGAGGTCGATTTCTCGCGATGCGCTGGATAGCCCCATCCGCTGATCCCGCCGAGCATGTGCAGCCGCCGGACATGGGAATTCACTGGCAGCTTCACCGATCGCGGCATCGTGGGCGGCAGGGTACCACGGGGGCCGTGCAGCAGAATGATATTCGGTTTGGTCTTGCCTTGAGGGTCTACCAACAAGAAAGGCACTCCATGGACTTCCCTCGGTCCCCATGCAGGCAGGACAATTCGATCGGGGCCGTCATCGCCCTCGTGGAACAGACCGGTGGTGCTCACAGCGGTGGCAACTTCTGCCAAGGGGAGCGCAACATATTTGCCTTTGGCAGTCAAGAACTCCAGCAGGTCGCGCATTTCTTCCACAGAAATCTGTTGCTCAAATCCTTCCGGCATCAACGATTGTTTGCTGGAACGCAATTCCTCGATCTCCTCGCGAGAGATTGCATGCCGGACCGCTTGGGCATCGATCACTTCGATCGACGTTAACGACTCGGCTGCGAGCATACCGGTAAGCACCTGCCCATCGGCGGTCAACACTGTGTATCGCCGAAAGTTCCCTTCGACGCTGCGATTGGGATCGAGAATATGCACCAGCAACTCGGATTTTGGATGCACGGACATGCCCGTCAAATCGGGGCCGATCTGCTGTCCGAGCTCCTTGAATCGATGGCAGCTGGCGCAATTCTTTGAAAAGACGGTTTGTCCAGCCGTCGCATTGCCCTCCGTTCTTGCTGCAATCAGATACTTGTCGATGACCGCCTGCCGGTTGGAGTCGATGCGAGCACCTTGCCGCTGGAAGACAGCCTCAGCTCGTTCCCGGAGATCGCGATTGGGATGCGTCAACAGGGCTTGTCGTTGGCTCAATTCGATATCTTCGACCCCCAGTTTGCCGCTCTCGATGGCATCCAGCAGAGCGCCGGTGGTCATGGCCCGTGCCATCAGACTCGTGATGATCTGAGAACGGAGATTCGGAGTAGCCTGCTCCCAGCAGTCCAGCAATGCATCGCTGACGTTCTGGGCTGTGGCAGTCCCTAGGCCACGAACAATAGCCGACGCGAGAGTCGGGGGCAGCTGGGGACTTATCAAATCGGCCACGCTGGCAACGACCTTCGAGTCATCTCCCAGCAGCCCAAGCAGTTCTTCAGTAGCGGTGATACGACGGTCCAATTCGATTTCTTCGTCGGCAATCGTGCTGAGCAGCGTTGCGGCAAGCCTGCCAGCATAGCTCTCGACCTCTGGACTTTCCAACTGCCTCCCCAGCCTCAACAACCAGCTCAATTCTGAGGTACCAGCCTGTTGCAGGAGCTGTTGCAGGCTCCGAGCGATTGCAGGCGATCGATCGATTGCTTTCGTCCGAGGCCATCCCGAAACCACGCCTTCTACGACCGCTATGCGAATCGACGGGGGGGCTGTACGCAGCCCAGTCAGGAGCCTCTCAAGTAGTTGGGGCGAGGCATCGGTCCGTACCTGATGCTCGGCAATGATTTTCAACATTCTTGCCAGGCGTTCATTGTCTTGGGCGCAGTCGAGCGCCGCCAACAGGAATGCTTCCGCGTGGGTAGCCGCCGCACACGTCAAGGCATCTTGCCAGTGCTCATCGATGGTTCCAATTACCTTGCATGCGTAGCGCGCCAGGTATTGGCCGACAGCCTCATCGGGAGGCATGTCCGCCAAAGCCATCAGTGCGGCCAAGCGAACTTGGGGGTGTGCATCTTCAGGCAAACGTGCGTCCAGGATCGCAGCCGATGCACCAGGGCTGGGAGGCAGAACCAGCGCAGCATTTCGACGGACCCCAGATGCCGGGTGACGCAAGGCCGCGACCACCGCCTGGAACACCTCCCCGGACGATGTTTTCAACGCACCCAAACCATGCAAGGTCCACAATGCGTGGACTGCCCCAGGATTGTTTCCGACCGCATCGACTGTCGGGTCTTCGATCATCGTTAGCAGGGCCGGCACGACATCGGCGAGGCCTCTTTCCACCAGTAGACGCTGTGCATGGCGGCGCCAGAGTCGGTTGGGATGCGCAAGACCCGAAATCAGTGACTGGGGCACGGACGGATCCAATACGGGAGCCTGATTCGCACCAGTTACGGCATCGCTGCCATCATAAACGACCCGGTAAACCCGGCCATGTTGCTTATCGCGTAGATCGGATTGATAGGCGTTTCCTTTTCCTGTTTCGAACCCTTGTGGCGTGGGGTTGTGTTGAACAATGTAATTGTACCAGTCGATTACCCAGACATAGCCATCGGGGCCGACTTCAGCCATGATCGGTGCCGACCATTCATCATCGCTGGCCAGCAGGTTGAACGTGTATTGGCTAGTGAAACTGGAACCACGTGGTCGCAACACAAACGTGCCGACAAGATGGCCGGTTGGACCGCAGACGAATGCCGTGCGATTCCACCAATGAGAAGGATAGCTGCGAGCAGTATAGATCGCATGGCCGGCAGCAGCAGTGTAACCTCCGTGGTGATCGACTTGCCGAATCTTGTCCGTAATGGGGCGGAATATATGATCGGGAGCAATGGGCTCAGCAATCAAACGCGGCGTCCAGCCCCTCACGCGTTCAAAATAGCGATTGGGAATGGGGATGAAAAAACTAGGGGCGCGGTTTGCGGTAGAAGCAAACACCAGGCCTTCTTCGCTGATTCCCAAACACCAGCTATTGTTAGTCGTCGAGCGAATGAATTCGATGTCCGTGACCTCGGGGTGCCCGGCGGTGCCACCGATGGTCATGGCAAACGGGCCTTGCCGAAAGCCCGGGTGCTGGCCGCCTGAGTACTTGGGGTGCGAGTCATTGTAACCTTGCATGGCCCAGATGCGATTGTCCAATCCATATTGAAAATTGCTCACTCCGCCGTGCGTATCTCCCATCGCCCAACCGGTGACCAGCACGCGTCGTTCATCCGCGCGATCGTCGCCGTCGTTGTCTCGCAAGTAAATGGTTTCAATGCCGCTTTGTACGATTACACCTCCATGCGCAAACTCTAGCGATGTCGGGATACTGAGGTGGTCGGCAAAGAGAATGGATCGATCCGAGCGTCCATCTCCATCGGTATCTTCCAAGATTCGAATCGAGTCGTTTCCCGCGCCGGGCGGCGCCAGCTCGTTGGGATAGTCGATTGTGACGCATACCCACAGGCGGCCACGATGATCCCAGTTCATGGCGATCGGCTTACCGCCAAAATCAGGTTCCGCAGCAAACAGCTCCAGGTGGAAACCAGTCGGCGTTACCATCCTCTGCATCGATTCTTCCGGAGGCAGGGGTTTTTGCATCAACGTCATGGGTTGCCCTTGCGTTCCCCAACGTTCGCCGGCCAGGTAATTGGGAATTCTGGGGCCGACATCGATGTACTCGAAGGGGCCCGGGCCCTCGGGGAGGCTAGTCATTTGCGGAATGGGGAATCGGTTGGGATCCACATAGGGGCCAGCTCGGGCGGGGTCATCGCCGCAAGCCCAACGGATACCTCGTTCAAGCAAATTGTGGAATCCAGGGTGCCCCCATGTTCGATGGTCATGTCCCCAAGCCGTGTAGAAGACTCGTCCTTGTCCATGATGCCGAATCCAAGTCCAGGGCTCAGCATCGCGCCCGATGGCCTGTTCTCCCTCGCGCCGGACTTCCAGCACAATTCGATTGCGGGAGTTATGACGTGCATGGATGTACGTTTCGTCCCAACTACGAAATCCATGAAAACCCCGCATAACAGGATGTTCCGGCGCCACGATTTCGGTTTCGAATTCGGCTGTTCCGTGGGATGCAAACTGGGCGCCGATGAGATCGACGACTTGTGGAGAATTGCGGAAGCAATACGATGCACAGTGAATCGGGATGAACCCACCTCCATCCGCTACATACTTTAGCAGGGCTGCCGCCTGAGCCTCGCTGATCGAGTCGATATTGGCATACACCAGCAGGCCGTCAAACTTGC
Source organism: Planctomycetota bacterium (assembly GCA_003695565.1). GTDB lineage: Bacteria > Planctomycetota > Planctomycetia > Pirellulales > Pirellulaceae > Aureliella. The sequence continues at coordinate 6,903 of RFIQ01000323.1, forward strand.
TGAGGTTGGTGTCCGTCAGTTGATTCAGGTCCTCGGTGTACTCGATTTGAATACCGCGCTGCGCCATGACAGGGATGATCTGTTTGGCTCGCTCGACGGGCTGGTGATGTCCTTGATCGCCCAGGAACAGGATCCGCAAATCGGACGCCGCCAGCGGCGGAGTGGTCCACGCGGCAATTCCGGATAGCACAAATATGGTGAACACTGCAATGCGTTGCATTTTGCCCATGCCAGGTCTCTCCGATATACGAGCCGCGCGGATGCGGTTGACTGTCGTTTGAGTAAATCGCAGTTATGCTACGATTATTGTACGAAGCATGCAGGTGCATGTCGGAACGGCTGACGAGTTTTTCATCTTCGTGGCGGCTGCGCGCAAAAAAGCGGCTGGGTAAATCAGCGTTTCACCCAGCCGCCAACGGTGCTCGTTGCATCCCAGATCGCTACGTTCTGTCACGCATCGGATTGCGAGGGAGAATCTTCCGTACTTTGCGTTTCGGTGCCCGGTTGTTCCGAGAGGAGGGAGTCGGCACCCAGATCCGTGGAGGCGCTAGACGCCTCGCTTGGGGGCGGCCCCGCATCGGTTGTATTCTCGGCGTTGGGCCCGCCCTGCTCCAGTAACGGGAAACTCTCTTCCATGGCGGCTGAACCCCGGGTGAGCAAGTCTTCCAGGGCCTCGCGGCGGTAACAAACTTCCGACTCTTGGAAGGTACGGAAGCCCGTACCGGCAGGGATCAAATGACCCAGGATGACATTTTCCTTCAGACCCTCCAAATGATCCACGCGCCCGGCCAGGGCTGCTTCCGTGAGAACTTTCGTAGTCTCCTGAAAACTGGCCGCCGAGATGAAACTATTGCTCTGAATAGCCGCCTTGGTGATGCCCAGCAACTGAGTGCTGGCCGAGGCTGGCTTGGGCTTCTTGCCCTTGGCAGGAGTACCGCCTAAGCTCTCGACCTGAGCGTTGGCTGCCTCGAATTGCTCGCGGGGAACGATCTGCCCTATTTCGAAATTGGTGTCACCGGGATCAGAGATCTTAATGCACTTGGTCAACTCTTCGTTGATTCGGCGGAACTCAAAGCGATCCATTTGCAGGCCGGGCAGCAGATCGGTATCACCGGGCTTGTCGATTTTCACCTTCCGTAACATGCGAGCGATGATGATCTCGATATGCTTGTCGTTGATTTCTACGCGTTGCGCGCGGTAAACCTGCTGGACTTCGTGAGTCAAGTATTCCTGCACAGCTTCTTCGCCGCTGACTCGTAGGATGTCGTGAGGGACGAGAGGTCCATCGACGAGGGCCTCGCCTTTCTTGACCTCATCGCCCGTATGCACCAGGATGCGTTTGCCGTGCGGCACCAAGTGCTCATATTCTTCGCCGCTCTCGGTGCGAACGACGATCACTTGTTTGCCGCGACTCTTCTTCTTCGTCAACTCGACGACCCCATCCACTTCGGCGATGACGGCCGGATCCTTGGGCTTACGGGCTTCGAAGATTTCCGTGACGCGGGGCAGACCGCCCGTGATATCGGAAACTCCCTTGGTTTCACGAGGCATTTCAGCCAATTGTGTGCCGGCCGTGATTTCTTGCCCTTCCTGCACAGTGATCACTGCGCGTTCAGGGAGGCTCAACGAGTGAAGCGCTTTTCCTTCGTCGTCTTCCACAATGATCTGGGGGTGCAGTTCCCCTTTGTGTTCCATGATCACCATGCGGATACCGCCGCCCGGATCGCGTTCGACGCGCATCGTCTTGCCTTCCACCACATCTTCGAAGCGGACTCGCCCGTTGACTTCGGCTACAAGCGAAATCTTGTGCGGATTCCACTCGCACAAGATTTGCCCCGGCTCGACCTGATCGTCCTCTTTGACGTGCAGAATGGCCGAAGTCGGGACATCGTATTTCTCGAGTTCTCGACCTCTTGCGTCGAGCAGGACGATTTCACTGTTACGACTGATCACGATTTGTTTGTCGTCACTGGTGGTGACGGTCTTCATTTTGGCGAACTTCACAATGCCGGCCTTGGTGGCCTTCTTGTCGCTTTCCTCGACGGTGGTACTAGCCACGCCGCCGAAGTGGAACGTCCGCATCGTCAACTGCGTTCCTGGTTCACCGATCGATTGGGCCGCGATGATACCGACGGCCATTCCTTCTTCGACCATCGCTCCGGTGGACAGGTCCATCCCGTAGCAGCGACGACAGACGCCCAGCGATGCATCGCACGTCATGGGGCTGCGCACCCGGATTTTTTCCAGACCCATTTCCTCGATCTTCTGGGCGATTTCCCGGGTGATCATGTCGTTTTCCTTCACGATGACTTCATCGGTTACAGGATTGACAATGTTTTGCCGCGAGACGCGCCCAATGATTGCATCGGCCAATTTCACTTCCACTTTTTCGCCGCGGTACACGACCCCTTTGGTGATGCCCTGCGTCGTGCCGCAGTCGTCCATGGTTACCACCACGTTCTGTGCCACGTCGGCCAGTTTACGAGTCAAGTAGCCGGAGTCGGCGGTCTTGAGAGCCGTATCCGCCAACCCCTTGCGGGCACCGTGCGTGCTGGAAAAGTACTCCAAAACCGACAGGCCTTCGCGGAAGTTGGCTTTGATGGGAGTTTCGATGATTTCGCCGGTGGGCTTGGCCATCAATCCTCGCATACCAGCCAACTGACGGATCTGCTCGATACCCCCACGTGCGCCGGAGTCCTTCATCAAGTTCACCGGATTGACATACCAATCCCCCAGGTGCGTGTCCTGTTCCATGGCCCGCTGCATGTCGCGAGAGATTTCTTCACGGACACTGGTCCACAGATCGATAATGCGGCGGTGTTTTTCCTCCGGTGTGATCACTCCACGATCGTGCTTCAGTTTCAACGTCATGGCGGCCTTGTCCGCCCGTTCGATGTACTGGTGCTTGGTGTCCGGAGTGATCAAGTCGTCGGTGCCGAATGACAGCCCGCTGCGCGTCGACTCACGAAAGCCAAGTTGGTTCATGTCATCGAGCAAGTCGATGGTCGCCCGCCGGCCCAGGCGTTCGTAGCAGTCGCTGATTACTTGCGCCAAGTCACCGCTCTTAAGCGTCATGTTGTAATAGTCGAGGCCATTGGGAAGCATCATGTTGAACAGGACGCGCCCATAGGTCGTTTCGATCAGGTCGCCGTACTTGGCATTCCCATCCTCGGTCTTGACCCGCCGGTACTTGGGCAGGCGCACCTTGATCGGGGCGTGCATGTGGATGATGCCCTGTTGGTAGGCATAGTCTGCTTCTTCCATCGATGCAAACACCATGCCCTCGCCCTTCATGCCCGGCTTGGCAAGGGTAATGAAGTAGCACCCCATGACCGTGTCCTGAGACGGGCTCATGATGGGCTTGCCATTGCTGGGAGCGAAGATATTGTGCGTGCTCATCATGAGCGTGTGCGCCTCCACCTGCGCTTCGATGGAAAGGGGCAGGTGTACCGCCATTTGGTCACCATCGAAATCTGCATTGAATCCTTTGCAGACCAGAGGATGCAGGTGGATCGCATTGCCTTCGACGAGGATGGGTTCGAAAGCCTGGATGCCCATGCGGTGCAGCGTCGGTGCGCGATTCAACAATACGGGATGATTGCGAATCACCTGTTCCAGGATATCCCAGACTTCTTCATCCTTGCGTTCGAGCATTTTTTTCGCCGACTTGATCGTGTCGGCGTGGCCGAGGTCCTTGAGCTTGCGAATGATGAACGGCTGGTACAGTTCCAAGGCGATTTTCTTGGGCAAACCGCACTGGTGCAGTCGCAAACGAGGACCGACCACGATCACGCTGCGGGCCGAATAATCGACCCGCTTGCCCAGCAAGTTCTCGCGGAAACGCCCCTGCTTCCCTTTGATCAAATCCGTCAAGGACTTCAGCGGCCGGTTGCTGCTTCCCAATACCGGACGTTTGCAGCGGTTGTTGTCGAACAAGGCGTCGACCGACTGCTGCAGCATTCGCTTCTCATTGCGGATAATCACCTCAGGGGCGTTTAGATCCTGGAGTTTGCGCAGTCGGTTGTTCCGGTTGATGATGCGGCGGTACAGGTCATTCAGGTCGCTGGTAGCGAAGTTACCGCTATCGAGCATGACCAAGGGACGCAAATCCGGCGGGATGACGGGAATGACGTCCAATACCATCCATTCGGGGCGATTCTCGCTGTCCCGAATGGCCTCGATCAACTTCAGGCGCGAAGTCAGGTCTTTGCGTTTTTGCTTGCTGCCGGTCTCTGCCAACTCTGCTCGCAAGTCCTTGCTCAGTTGGGTCAGGTCGAGGTCGACCAGCAGCTTGCGGATCGCCTCGGCGCCCATCTCCGCCTCGAAGGCTCCCTCCCCATACTCCAGCTTGGCTTGCCGGTATTCGGCTTCGGTCAGCAACTGCGTCTTGGTGAGCGCGGTTTCCTTGGGGTTGGTGACGACATAGTCCTGGAAGTAGATCACCTTCTCCAAGTTGGACGTCTTCATACCCAACAAGGCTCCCAAACGGCTGGGCATGGCCTTGAAAAACCAGATGTGCACGATGGGGGCAGCCAATTCGATGTGGCCCATGCGTTTGCGGCGGACCCGAGAGTGGGTGACTTTGACTCCGCAGCGGTCGCAGATCATGCCTTTGTACTTCATGCCGCGGTACTTGCCGCAGGCGCACTCCCAGTCCTTTTCTGGGCCGAAAATGCGCTCGCAAAACAATCCATCCTTCTCAGGACGATAGGTCCGGTAGTTGATCGTCTCGGGCTTCTTCACCTCTCCGAAAGACCAACTGCGAATATCTTGGGGACGCGCCAAACTGATCTTTACTGCGGTAAAGTCGTTGACGCGATCGTATGTGTTTTCGGTAGTGGACATGAACCGTAGCTCCTAAATTGATTCTCGCGTTTGGGCCGAATGGACGGCCGCTATCGTTACGTCCAGTGGGCGAACTGCAGCAGCATCGGTAACTAGCTACAGGCGCCGCTTCTCGAGCCGCATATTCAGCCCGAGTCCGCGAATTTCATTGGTTAGCACGTCGAAGCTAGCCGGCGTACCGGCCTCCAGCGTGTTTTCCCCTTTGACCATGGATTCGTAGATCTTCGTACGTCCCTCCACGTCGTCGCTCTTGACCGTCAGGAGCTCTTGGAGAATGTAGGCTGCGCCGTAGGCTTCCAACGCCCAGACTTCCATTTCACCGAAACGCTGGCCGCCGAAGCGGGCTTTGCCGCCCAACGGTTGTTGGGTAATCAGCGAGTAGGGACCGGTGCTGCGAGCATGCACCTTGTCATCTACCAGATGGTGCAGCTTGAGCATGTAGATGTACCCCACGGTCGTTTCCTGATCCATGGGCTCGCCCGTCCGGCCATCGATCAAACGTACTTTGCCATGTCGCGGCAATCCCGCCTCCTCCAGGCAATTGTTGATCTCGGCTTCCTTGGCCCCGTCGAACACGGGTGTAATGGCCTGGAAACCCAGCTTCGCTCCGGCCCAACCCAAGTGCGTTTCCAGGATCTGACCGACGTTCATACGGCTGGGGACGCCCAACGGATTGAGCATGATCTGCAGTGGTGTCCCGTCGGGCAAATGCGGCATATCGGCGATGGGGAGCACCTTGGAGATAACACCTTTATTCCCGTGGCGTCCTGCCATCTTGTCGCCCACGCTGATGACACGCTTGGTTGCGATGTACACCTTAACCATTTGCAACACACCGCTGCGAAGTTCGTCGCCCCGCTTCATGCTGTTGATCTTGCGATCACGGGTGTCCAGGGCTTCTTCTACCGCGGGCCACATCTGCTTGTAGACTTTCCGCACGTCGGCGTGCAAGCCTTCGTCGAGTTTATTCAGCAAGCGAGAAAGGTTGAACACCTGGGCCTGCTCCGCAATGAACCGCGGGTCCTGGTCGCCAGTGACCGGCGTACCCTCATCGTCGACCAGCTTCACACCTGTCACGCTTTCCAGCTCTGAAGCAAACGCCAGGAACGCGCGAGCAATCTCCGTGTTGCCCTCCTGTTCGACCTCTTTCAGTTGTTTGTCATACAAGCGGCGTTCTTCTTCACTGAGGCTAGTCCGGCGGGAAAACTTCTGCGTGTCGATCACGATTCCCTCGACACCCGACGGCACCTCCAGTGAATCGTTCTTCACATCTTCGCCCGCCCGGCCAAAGATTGCATGCAGCAGCTTTTCCTCGGGGGTCAGCTCTGTCTTGCTCTTCGGCGACACTTTACCGACCAGGATGTCCCCGGGACGCACATAGGTTCCGACGCGAACGATACCGTTTTCGTCCAAATTCCTCAGCGCCTTCTCTGAGACGTTGGGGATGTCACGCGTGAATTCTTCGCGCCCCAGTTTTGTCTCGCGGATTTCGACCTCGAAATCATCGATGTGAATCGATGTATACGTGTCAGCGCGGACCAGTTCTTCGCTGATGATGATGGCGTCTTCAAAGTTGTACCCGTCGAACGACATGAAGCCGACCAAGACGTTTCGTCCCAAAGCCAATTCGCCTTGGTAGGTCGCAGCGCCATCGGCAATGATTTGCCCCTTCTCGACTTTATCACCGACTTGCACGATAGGCTTCTGGTTCTGGCACGTCCGCTCATTCAACCCGTGGAATTTCTGCAGGTGGTAGATGTCATTGCCAATTTCAATGCGCGATGCATCGCAATAGGTGACCTTGCCGGCACGCCGGGCACGAATAACCATCGAGCTATTGGCGGCCACGTCCTTCTCCATCCCCGTGCCGACGATAGGCGGCTCCGCGACCAGCAGCGGAACCGCTTGACGTTGCATGTTGGACCCCATCAATGCCCGGTTGGCGTCATCATGTTCCAAGAACGGAATCAGCCCAGCCGAGACTCCAACCATTTGGCTGGGAGCGATATCCATGTACTGGACCTGCTTGGGCTGGACAATTTGAAAGTCGGCTCGATACCGGGCAATCAAATTGGGACCCGGAACCAGCGCTCCATCCTTGACCTCGGTGTCAGCCGGGCAAATGTATGCGTCAGCTTCCTGGTCTGCCCGCAGCCATTCGATCTGGTCGGTGAGGTGCCCATCCTTCACCACGCGGTAGGGGGTCACCAAGAATCCGTATTCGTCAATGCCTGCATAGATGGCCAGCGAGCTGATCAAGCCGATGTTCGTGCCTTCCGGAGTCTCGATGGGGCAGATTCGGCCGTAGTGGGAAATGTGAACATCCCGCACTTCGAAACCCGCGCGCTTGCGATTCAATCCGCCAGGTCCCAATGCGCTAAGCCGACGTTCGTGCGTTAACTGGCTGAGCGGGTTTGTCTGGTCGACCACCTGGGATAGCTCCCCGCGGCCGAAAAAGTAATCCACCGCTGCGGTGATGCTCTTTGGGTTTACCAAGCTGCGAGGCGACATCTCGTCCGCCTCTTTCATGTTCATGCGTTCCTGAACAGTTCGCTTCAGTTTCAAGAAACCCTTGCGCAACTCTTCGCATGCCAATTCGTCGATTGTTCGCAGTCGGCGGTTGCCCAAATGGTCGATGTCATCAAATTCGGCCTTGGAACCGGGAACGAACAACTCCATCAGATACTTGATGATGGCGATCAAGTCTTGGGGACGCAGTGAATCCTCGTTCTCGGGAGTGTCCAAACCAAGCTTGCGGTTCAAACGAAACCGGCCGACCCGCCCTAGCCGATATCGCGATGTGTCGTAGAACTTTTCGTGAAATAGGGTCTTGGCCTTCTCTAAATGCGCAGGATTTCCAGGCCGTAGACGCTGGTAAATACGCAGCAGCGCCTCTTCGTGGCTGCTGGTCGTGTCATCAGCCAAGGCGTTGAGCAGCAGGGGAACCGCTGGGGGTTCCATGACTTCAACGCTCTTTACTCCGGACGTGCAAATAAGCTCGGCAATGTCCTTGGTGATACGGTTTCCGGCTTCGATGATGACCTCCCCCGATCGCTCCGAATCGCTGGGGTAGACCACATCGTCGACCGCAATCTTTCCCTCCAATTTCGATGCACTGCGTCCATCAACGACCTTTTCCACCTTGGTCGGATAAAAAGCGCGCAGCAAATCCGCATCCGTACTGAACTCAGAGCCCATCGCCCGCAACAACGTCGTCACGGGAAATTTGCCACTTTGGTCAATGCGAACTGTCAGGCTGTCCTTCTTTGTTACGTTGATTTCCACCCAACTGCCGCGTTCAGGAATGATGCGGCAAGCCGGAACCTTGCGTTCCGTGGTCGTTTCGGTGTCCTCTTCAAAGTACACCCCAGGGCCGCGGTGCAACTGGCTGACGACCACCCGCTCGGCACCATTGATGATGAATTCGCCCCCACCCATCATGATCGGGATGTCGCCGAGATAGACTTCCTCTTCGATCGGCTGCTCCCGATTAAGCCTTAGCCAAACCTTTAGAGGCTTGCCGTAAGTCAGCCTCAACTGGCGGCACTCCGATGGCGTGTATCGCGGCTTGCCGAGCTCGTACCGCACGTAGTCGAGCGAGATTGACTTGTCAAAGCTCTCGATCGGGAAAATTTCCCGAAAAACTGACTCCAGGCCGACGTTCTTGCGCTTCTCAGGCGGAATATCTTCCTGTAGGAAGCTCTCGTAGCTCTTCGTCTGCAACTCGGTCAAATTCGGAATGGGCAGGACTGCAAGCCCTGTACCGAACCGCCGAACTTCCTTGGGCTCCAATCGTCGTTTTGCGGGAGTGGCCATGTGAGAATACGCTCTCCTGAAAACTGAAATCGTTTGAAATTGAAAGACAGGCTCGCCTACCGAGATCTGCGCAGAAAAAGACCGCTGAACTGCCTCGAGATCGCGCAGCTACCAAAAAATTCGTAGTGCATTCCGCGCCAAAGAAAGAGGATGGCAGAGGTTATGGTGCGAGCTGGCCAACGTGCAAGCTGTAAATATATCCGACCCAACCCCACCTGGCAAACCCAGCTCCCCACTTTTCGTCAATCCCACTTCATGGACAGGCAATGTAGTTGACCGATGGAATCGTTTTTTGTACCCTGAGCGGTTAGTTGGATTCGGTTCGACCAGAGGAGGCGA
>RFIQ01000324.1 GCA_003695565.1 Planctomycetota bacterium
CGAATGAGATCGCCGGAGCGGCGGCCGGCCGTCCAGAGGGCGCTAGCGGCAGGATTTTCGATTTGACCCAAGCGGGCTGCCGACGGCTTTTGCTCTCACCACAGCCGCAGAAAACCGTTACTATTAATACAGGGGGCATGGGCGGAGTTTACGGGGAAAAGAATTCCTGGCGGAACGAAGGCCCGCACCCCCCGCGATTTGCAGCCGAAGGGCTGCGAATTTCCAGAAATGGCGGCAATACTCATCCCACGGGTCTCGGTCGATTGCTTTTGACAGGTAGGAGGGCGTGGCATAGAGTTTGCAGAGTGGTGTGTGCATGCCGTATTGGCGGACTGGCGGTTTGCGGCGGGCGAGGTTTGCTCGCGGCCAGCAGGACGTAGGGAGTGACCGCAGCGGTGTGCATTACCGAACACAGGACGAGAAGCTAGCGATGGGAAATTTGGCCCCCGGTGCGGAGGTCGAACCCGCTTATCAAGGGAAATAGGATTATGTACGAACGCTTTACCGATCGTGCTCGCAAAGTCATGCAACTGGCCAATCAAGAGGCCCAGCGTTTCAATCATGAGTACATCGGCACCGAGCACATTTTGCTGGGGCTGGTGAAGGAAGGGAGTGGAGTCGCATCGAATGTGCTCCGCAATCTGGATGTCGACTTGCGCAAGATCCGGCTGGAGGTGGAGAAGCTGGTTCAGAGCGGGCCGGAGATGGTGACGATCGGCAAATTGCCGCACACGCCTCGCGCCAAGAAGGTCATCGAGTACTCGATGGAAGAGGCTCGGCAACTGAATCATAACTACGTCGGCACCGAGCATATTCTGCTGGGTTTGCTCCGCGAGCAGGAAGGCGTGGCGGCGCAGGTGCTGATGAATCTGGGGTTGAAGCTCGACGAAGTTCGCGAAGAAGTACTCAACTTGCTGGGCCATGGGATGCACGGCGAGGAAGGCGAACGCGGCGGTCGCGAGTCGTCTGGGGAACGCGAATCGTCCGGGGCGACCAAGGGCGGCAAGAGCAAGACTCCGGCGTTGGACAGTTTCGGCCGCGATCTGACCGAATTGGCGCGACAGGGGAAACTGGACCCAGTGATCGGTCGAGCCCGTGAAATCGAACGCGCCATCCAGGTGTTGTGCCGCCGTACCAAGAACAATCCCGTGTTGCTGGGCGAGGCCGGTGTGGGGAAGACGGCGATCGTGGAAGGTTTCGCGCAGCGAGTTGTTTCGGGGGACGTGCCCGAGATCCTGGCCGATAAGCGGATCGTCGTGCTGGACCTGGCCATGATGGTCGCCGGTACCAAGTACCGGGGACAGTTCGAGGAACGCATCAAGGCCGTGATGAACGAAGTGAAGCGGGCTCGCAATACAATTCTGTTCATCGACGAACTGCATACGTTGGTCGGTGCCGGCGGTGCCGAGGGGGCCATCGATGCCGCCAACGTCCTCAAACCCGCGCTGGCCCGCGGCGAGATCCAGTGCATCGGGGCGACCACCTTGGACGAGTACCGCAAGTACATCGAAAAGGACAACGCTCTGGCTCGACGCTTCCAGGAAATCATCGTGGAGCCGACCAGCAAGGACGAAACGATCGCCATCCTCAAGGGATTGCGGGAGCGGTACGAAGAACATCATCGGGTCAAGTTCACCGACGAGGCGCTGGTGGCTGCCGTCGAGATGAGTGAGCGGTATATCACGGCCCGCTGCCTGCCCGACAAGGCCATTGACGTGATCGATGAAGCCGGGGCCAGGATCCGGTTGCGGAACATGTCCAAGCCGCCGGATTTGAAGGAGCTGGACGAAGAGATCGAACAGCTCAATCGCGAGAAAGAGGATGCCGTCGCCAATCAGGACTTTGAGAAGGCGGCTGCCCTGCGCGACAAGGCCGACAAGCTGCGCCGCAAGAAAGAGGAAATCACCCAGGAATGGCGCGAGAAGAGCCGCGAGACCGATGGGGTAGTCGATGAAGACGTGGTGTGCGAGGTTGTCTCCAAGATGACCGGCATCCCGCTGACGCGGCTGAGCACCGAGGATTCCGCGCGGCTGATGAAGATGGAAGAGGAACTGCACAAGCGAGTCGTCAGTCAAGAACAGGCCGTGGCGGCCATCGCCAAGGCCGTGCGACGCAGTCGCAGTGGCTTGAAAGACCCGCGGCGGCCCACCGGTTGCTTCATCTTCGCAGGGCCTACCGGTGTGGGTAAGACCCTGTTGGCCAAAGCCCTGGCCGAATTCATGTTTGGCGACTCCGATGCGCTGATCCATATCGACATGAGCGAGTACATGGAGAAGCACAATGTCAGCCGCTTGATCGGGGCACCTCCCGGCTACGTGGGTTACGAAGAAGGCGGCCAGTTGACCGAGAAGATCCGTCGACGGCCCTATGCCGTGGTCCTGCTGGACGAAATTGAAAAAGCCCATCCGGATGTTTTCAACATGTTGCTGCAGGTGATGGAGGAGGGGCGGTTGACCGACTCGTTCGGTCGCAACGTCGATTTCCGCAACGTCATCCTGATCATGACCACCAACGCGGGTGCCGAGGCGATCAAGAATGAAACGGCGTTCGGATTCCAGAAACCCGACGACGATACTTCCTACGAAAGCATGAAGACGCGGGTGATGGATCAGATCGAACGCGTGTTC
>RFIQ01000325.1 GCA_003695565.1 Planctomycetota bacterium
CATAATGGTCGCTCTGATCCGCAACCGGGATGGTCAACAAGCGGTAGGTCGCGTCCAGTTGCGGGCCACCGTCGAACAGTTGAATGACCTGGCTACGGGTGGAATGAGAGCGGTGCGCCAGGACCTCCAGCTCCAACTGCACCACGGGGCGGGACAACTGCCAACTTATCACGATCGTTCCCCCCGCGGGCGACTCGCTGGCCTCGGGCACATGCCGGACGTGCAGGTCGGCCATCGCTGAATTCACCAGCTTAACGCTATCGACGTACCAGCCACCGCCCACCTTGATTTGCAATTCATTGCATCTCACCCCTGCCGATTGCAGCCGCAAGTGGCAGTGAGCGCTGAGCCATTGCGGTTGAACCGTCAGCCGGGTCAAACTGGCAGCAGTCCAGCGTTCGATCGATCGGCCCGTAGCGACTTCGATGGTGGGTTGTTGGTCGGCCCACTCCAGTTCCCACACGGCGGCCCTGAAAGCCGATTCGGAGGGAGCGTTGGAAACCGCTGCCGTGCGAGGAAGCCCACGATCGCTGGTCACGTTGGAGATGACGACACCGGCGGCCGAAGCGATGCGTGTCGATCCCAGCAAGACCACCGCGTCTTCCATGGCAACCGTGGGCAATGCGCCGTGAACCGTCCGCGGCGCGATGGCTGTGATCTCCACCGCACGGGCCGGTTGCCCGGCCAGCGCCAATTCGACCAGGGCGGTGTCCGAGGACGATTCGTCACCGGATTGCACCCGCCATGGCACGGCGGCTCCGTCCACCAGAATGCTGCGTAACCTGATGTTCGCATCCACCTCGAAACGCATGGGGCCAGGCACATCGGTGGGGCTCAACCGGTACTGCGCTCGGAGGACTGTTTCCTCAGGTGCCAGTTGATACTCCAGCCGCGCTTCCTGAATCACCCGCGGGGAACGCAGCGCAGTGGTCGGGGAACGCGTGTGCGCCAACAGCCGGAATCGTCGCCTGGCTGACAGATAGACCCGCCACCATTGGCGTCCAACCTGGCCTCCCAACAACACGTTGGCCGCCGGCCAGTCGGGTGGCAAGAACTCCGTCGAACCATCCACGCGCTCCACGACCACATCCGGACTGGTCAGGTCGACCAATTGTGACGTGCTGATCAACATGGTGGCGTGCACGGCCGGCGGCAAGCGAAAATCGAACTCGCCCGGTACATCGGCAGCGCTTAACGAGAACCCAAACCACTGCTGGGAGACCGGCTGGGGGATCTCCACATGGATATCCCCTCCGGGGCTGAGCAGGACCGTATCGGTGAGCGCCGATCCGGTGGCGGGCGTCGCCCGCGGGGGTTGGATGGCAAAGGAAACGTCGCCCAGATTCAGGGGCTGTCCGTCGGTCCGACCAGCCAGCGTCCAGCGCGACAATTCGGACACGATCAGGTCGCGATCCAGCCGCGCCACGTAGATGGCTTCGTGCAAGTGCGGAACATCGCTGGAGGCCTCCCGCCGCCGTTCCGCCTCGCGCTTGAGCGCCGCATCGAGCTCATCGAGGCTCATCAGTACATAGTCCTTGGTCGCCACGCGGCTGATCTGGTCAGCGGGCACGAAAATGCGCAGCACATCCCAACCGTTGGCCGGCCTCTCGGTCGACGCCGGTTGGGCGTGACCAGGCGTGCCGAGCAAGACCGCCCAGCACCAGGCACCGATCGCCAATTGCCATCGCAGCGTCTTCAGCATCCGCGGTCTAACCTCCCTCGCGCCCGGTGACGGACGAACCATGGCCGGCGGTGGCGGGAATAATTTGGACCGAAGGCGCCACAGAAAAGTGCTCGCTCGGCTCGGTATGCGTGGCGGGCCGCGTGGTGAACACGCTCCGCCGCCGCACACGGCTGTCGATGGCCGCATGCGCCACGATGATCAACAAGGCCAGACTCAGCGAGAGGGCCACGGTTTGTCCCAGCAGGATCCCGAAATCGGGCGCCACCACCGCCAGGGTCATGATCCCCATTCCCAACAGCAGACCGAACACCGGACTGCGCAACAGCGGCACGTTCACCACCAACACGGTCACCAGAATGGCGAGCAATCCGGTGGGTAACCACAACACGTGGCGGGCGGCCACCCATACCCGAAACGGCTGATCGGGAGCAGGGCCGCTGAGCACATATCGATTGACCGAAACCGGCAATTCATCGACTTCCGCAGCCTGCAGCATGCGAGTCAGCTCCGGTTCGTCGAACACGCTGTGGCGCGCAAAGCAGAAACCGTTCCATCGCCACCGCCACTCAGGCGACAGGGCATCGGTGGTCCACAACAGGTGCTGCGTGCGCGGAACGGCCAATTGCCAGTAGAATCGTCCATCCTGGCTGGCTCCCTCGATCAGTGGCGCCGCCACCTCCAACCGCGTCAAGCTTTGCAATCCACTGCGCACGGAATAAAACAAGTCGAGCGTGCGTTCTGCCGGGAGCTGCTGTGGCTGCGCCCCGTCGCCAGCATCCGCCGACGGAATCGCCACGATCAACGAGTCAGTCCTGGAATCATACACGGCATCGGTGGGAACACTATCGATCAAGGCCCGCACGCGGTTGTTACGGACGTCGGCGCGATCAGGCAATTTGATGCGCAGGACGGTCGGCATGCCCAGAAATCGCGCCACGTAGCGGTCGCGCCGCTGGTCGCCGCTGATGGCCGTTTGCAGCCAACTGTTGCGAATGCTCAGGCTGCCCGCACTGCTCCCAACATGCGGTTGAATGGTCAGCCGAATCGAATGGATGTCCGCAGCCACGCCTCTTCCCGCATCGGGCAGAGCATGTGGAACATAGGCCCATTGTTCCCTGCCCGACGCATCGGTCGCTTCGATGAAGTAGTCTCCCCCAAGCGTCAAGTACCGCACGACCGGTCGGATATGGGGCACGTGCAAGAATGCCAACCGGGCCTCGACCTCCACTGGGCGCTCCTCCGACACGGTGGTGGAGGGAGGAGGCGCGGATCGGCCCGATGACTGGGGCGGCGCGGACCAGCTGCGCGCCATCACCACCTGCACCTCGGCTGTGCCCAGGATGGGAGCCGCCGCCGGAATCGCGTAGACGGTGTACTCGCCGGAGAGCACGTCCGCCGTCTCGCCAGGCTCGACAGCGGGCGCGGTCCCTGCCTCCTGTGGAGAGACGGCAACCAGCGGACCGATCGGCTCGGCGGATGTCAGTGTCTGGTCGATGTACACTTGGAGCCCGGTCACGTCGGCCGGCACCGCCAGATGAATTTCGTTCAGCGGCTCATTGGCCACACGCAAGTTCCATTGCTGGGTGGTGGAGACGACACCATCGACCACTTCCAACCGTACCGTCTCCTCGGCCGCCACGACTTGGGGCAGCAATTTCACATCCCCTGCCCACACGGGAGACTTCGACTGGCTCGGAAACCGAAATACCTGAGGCTGCCTGGTTCCGGAGAGCCGCACATACCTACCGTATTCCTCGGAAAACGCGTCGGCGAACAATCCCTGGCTGTTCGTCTGGTCCCAACTGACCAACATGTTATCTTCCGCCGAGATGATTAGGGCTCCGGCAGGCACTCCTGTTCCCCGCCCCAACAGAATCTGGGGCAGCGCAAAAGAAAGCGAAGTGTTCTCGTCAGCGTCCCAGTCCATCTGAGCCTCGACACGCCAAATCTGCTCGATCCGGCGATTGGTTGTGTAGCTGTTCGGGTCCGGATCGATGCCCCGCAAGACGACGGTGCGGCCATCACCGGAGTCCCGAACCTCGAGGGTTTCCCCCACGTCGGCTAACGGGTCGTCGGGCCCGGCCAGCCATCGAGCCGTATTCTCCTGCAAAGCCCATTTCCCGAAGTCCATGGAAAGTTCCAGTTGGTGCCGCGTGATATCGAAGGAACACTCGAGCCAAACCGTCATGTCGATCTTGTGTCCATCGAGATGCACATGGTAAACGGGGCGCACTGTGGGATCGCTTCGCTCCGGGCGGAACGTCACCCGCATGTCGCTGGGCTCCTTGCGAAATTCGAACCGCAACTGGTGCACAGCGAACAGGTCGGGCAACCGGCCTTGTTGAATCAACCGCGAACTCTCTCCTTCCTCGAACACCAGGGAATAAGAAGCAGGATATTGTAAATCCACGATTCCCCGATGGCTGTAGACCCCCGAGACGGACAGGCAGGGCACGACGGTCGTCAGGGGCGTCGATTCGCTTTCGGGGGGATCGGGCGACCATTCCCATTCACAGGTCAAGTCGATCGACGAAGTTTGAGCCAAATCGTGGTTTTCGATGACCAGTACAGCGCGTTGAGAATCTTCCTGCAAACGGACATCGGCGCCTTGCGAGGAAGCCCCATCCTCCGAGCCCGAGGAGGTGTTTTCCAGTGAAATGGAAAACCGGTCGAAGTCCGGTTGGGGGAAGGAACGCCAGCGTGCGCCCGGTGGCAAGGCAATGCGGAATCGGTTGTCCGCGTCGGGGCCATACCAGCGTACGGTCAGATTGGTCGTCGCCTTCCAGGCATCCACCGGATCCGTCACCTCGAACAAAGTGCGACTCTGGGCTTCCACGCTAGCCACCGACGCGATCGCGCTGGGCCGTTTCCAGGAGACCTGGAAGGCTCCGCCACGCGAGAGAATCTTCAAACGGACTTCCGGTTCACCCGGTTGAAACTCCAGGATATCCTCCGCCCGCACGCGTGGATCGCTGGTTCCGGCCGGCAACGTCACATGCACCTCGGCAGGTCCCGTCGGCAACGGCAGGAGGAGCGACCGGCGATCCGCTTCGTCGGCAATCTTGGTCTTGCCTCGCAGAACAACCGTGTACACCCGCGGCGCATCCGCCTGTCCGGTCAAGTCCTGGAGAATCCAGCGATAGCCCGTGTTCTCGGCCACGAACTGGTGCCTGGCCTGCGGGCCATCGAATTGCGGCTGGGCAGATTCGAGCTGGACCGTGCTCAACGCCAACGGAACATCGGCCGCGCGGGCCGATGGCCCCAGCTCTATTTCGAAGCGGGCAACCACGTCGGCGTACCCATTGTTTACCTCGACGTCCAACCGTGTCTGCCGGTAGGTGAATTGGCGGAAGGGGTTGGGCCCACTTCCGCTGGCCAGCATGCGGGCTTGGATCAGATCGCGCATCGTGACGTTGGGAACGAAGATCAACTCGCCGGATTCGTCCCTGAAGCGGATCTCAGCCTCGACCGGCAGGGCCCCCGTCTCCAGAACTTGGGGGAACGCCATGGCCCCCTGCGGAACGCCCGCGTCCTGGCTCGACGCCGTCCCGCAGACCACCAGCATCACCAGCACAGCGACGGCACCGGGCGGCCACCGCCACCGGGCCCTCAATCGTTGAGGCAAACCGCTGGCCACGGCCATCGGCTGGACCCGCATAGGCAGGTGGTGGTCTGGTATTCCCAAATTGATCACGGAGAAATCGCCCTAAAATGCCCGAGATGCTGGCGGTGCCGACGCGCAAGCGCTCCTCACCCCATCATAGTTGGTTCGCTGGCATCCGGCGTCCACCCAAACCTGCCCGACTGGTAGACTCCTCCTATCTTACGCAGGGCGCGCCGCAAATGAACCTGCCCCGATCGCGAGGTTGGCAACAGCCCAGCGCGGCCAGCCACCCGGATCGGCACAATCGTCACAGGCTCGCCTGCGGCCCTCGGTGGCGCAGGGAAACCGGCCAGAACAACGGGCGAGCCGGTCGGCCGCTGGCGCCCCGGAAGGGGGGCAAACGCCAGCCCGGCCTATTTGACGATCCCCGCTGTATTGGCCACACTGGATCCCTCTGCCCCGGGCCGAGCGGGAACATATCGGCTCCGGCGGGAGGTTACGGGTGTTGCCGGTCAATTCTTTTGGGGAGAAGGCTCGATGGCTAACGGTTTGTCGCGCGTGTTGCTCGCGCTGGTGGTGGGAACGTTGGGATGGTGCTGGAGCATGGGCCACGCGCAAGCCCAGGTATATGAGCTCCGCATCTACACGACTCAAGAAGGCAAACTCGACGCGTTGCACGCTCGGTTTCGCGACCACACCATGCGATTGTTTGAAAAGCACGGGATCGAAAACGTGGGGTATTGGACTCCTGTCGATCCTCCCCGCAGCGAGAACACGTTGATTTACATCATCAAGCATGCGTCGCGGGAAGCGGCCCAGGCTTCCTGGCAGGCATTTCTGGCTGATCCGGAATGGAAAAAGGTCGCTGCGGCTTCCGGTGTCGGTCGATTGGCCAAGCCGCCCGAGTCGACGTACATGGTGGAAACGGACTATTCACCCCAGTGGCAAAACGACGATGCCGACGACGATGACGTGTTCGAACTCCGCATCTACCACACGCAACCCGGCAAACGGGATCTGCTCGACGCGCGGTTTCGGGACCATACCATCCGCCTGTTTGCCAAACACGGCATGCAATCGGTCGGATACTGGCATCCGATCGACGGGCCGGATGCTGAGAATACTCTTATTTACATCCTCAAGCACGAGAGCCGGGATGCAGCCAAGGCATCCTGGGCGGCCTTCGGCCAGGACCCCGAATGGAAGAAGGTGGCCGCCGAGTCTGGCGTGGGGCGACTGGCCCAACGCCCCGAGTCGATCTACATGCGAGCCACCGATTATTCTCCCATCAAGTAATGCTGAGGCGGCCTCACCAGGCTGAGTCGTTCCGCGGCGTCAACGGGAGGGCGTCCGATTGACCGCGGTCCCGTCGCGGTCACTTCCCGCGCCGACCGCTGGGAATCGGGACATACGTCGGCTCGGGGGACTTGCGTTGCAGCAGTCCCTCGGCCGCCGGCGGCTGGAATCCAGCCTCGCCGAACAACTCGCGGTTCCATTGCACGTTGAAGAACAGATCGAATCCGGGATTCTGTTCCTTGACCTGGCAGGAGCAAGCCCCGCAGAGGAACCGAGCCAGGTCGCGAACGAGCGCGGCATCGAGTTGATCGGCTGGAATGATCTCCAAAGCGCGACCGCGCCCGAAGAAGGGAACGACCAGCGGTTGTCCACTCTCGAATGCCGCTGGGCGCATGCCTTGCAGCACCTGCACCAGGAAGGCTTCGCGGGGATCGTGGCGATCCACTTCCAGCACGGTGAACTGCACCAGGAGCGGAATCTCGGAGAACAGCTCGGAACCGGGCAATCCGATACCTTCGGGCAGCTCGATCGCCGCTGCCAGGCGGTCGCTCTCGCGCCGCAGCAGCTCGGCGGTGCGACGGGCCTCCTCTCCATCGGCACCGCGCAATACCACCCAGACGATGGCGTCGCCGGAGAGAATCCGTCGGCTGATCTCCCTGCGGGCAGGGGAGTCGATCAGCGTGCGGATCGCGTCTGCAGTCAGGGGGCTGGCCCAGCACTGGTAGGTCCCCCGGGGATGCTTCCCTTGTACGACCAGCAGGGGGCTCCCGTCGGCCTGATTTTCGACCCGTTTCCAGGTTGCTCGCAATTCGTCGTTCAAGGGCTGTCGCAGGTCGACCAGGGACACTTGTAACGGAGCATGCCCGCCCGCCTCGGTGCCGATAGCGCGCAGCACCTCTACCAATGACCGCTGGTCTGGTGCCAGATCGTTGGCGTAGAAGATGATGGCATCCAGCGGATCGGTCTGCCAACGCTCCAAGGCGTATCGAAAGACGGGGATATTGCACCCCAGTCCATCGGCCGCGTGGCCCAAAAACACGGCGATCGTTCCGGTCAAGGCGACCAACCTGCTCCATCGCCAGCGGATCAAGAGATGGGGGAGAATGAGATTACACATGGGAATTCACGGTGGAAATGCGAGGATGATGCGGATCGCAAGGCTATGGCGCATTATAGTCGTGTCGGTGGTCCCGTGAGTTTCCCGGAATCTGCGACCATTGGGCGACCCTTTTGGGCCAATGAACCGGTAGGCTATAAGGTAGAGCGTGGTGCCGAGCTGCGGCCGGGGGGCCAAGGCTTCGGAAACCGAATCCATCTTTTTCCCGGCTCAATATGCAACACAAACTGGCTCGACGAACGCCCCTGAGCTTCCTTGGCGACACGCCAGCGTTGCGCGGGACGGTGCCGCCATGCGATGTGCCTGCTGGCACTGGCATGAGCAGAAGGTACGCGGTCCGCGGTCCCGCTCGGTGGATTCGATGGATTGTGGCATCGCTACTCTGCTGCTGGACGCTGGTCGGCCCCCCACCGGCGCTGGCAGGCGGCCAGGATGCTGGCACCGCGCCGTCGAACGCCAGCATCAGCAGCGAAGCCGGCGAACCCTCGGCGCCCGCTGGCGGCCGGGCGGGATACCTGGTCGACGTTCCCCTGCCATTGATCGGCGATCGCGACGCGCAGGTGCGGCGACAAATCGAGCAGATCGCCCAGGCCCATGCGGCCGATTCACCGCGTGCCGTGGTCGTGCTGCGGTTCGCCAGCCAACCAATCGCCACGATCAGCGGTGCCCCGGCTGACGAAGCGGTCACGACGCGGGGCAGTCAATTCGAACGCTGCCTGGCGCTGGCGCGGTTTCTGACCAGCCCGGAGGCGGGCCGAGTCCGGTTGGTCGCCTATATCCCGCAAACGGTCGAAGGCCATGCAGTGTTGCCGGTCTTGGCCTGCGAGGAAATCGTCATGGCCAGCACAGCGGAGCTGGGTCGCGCAGCGATCGACGAACCGGCCGATGCGACGATCATCGCGGCCTACCGCGATCTGGTGCAGCGCCGCAGCAGCTTGCCCGAAGCGGTCGTGCTGGCGATGTTGGATCCGCGCCAAGAGGTCTACCGAGTCGAACAAGCAGACGGTGCCATTCAATTCGTCACGCGGGAGCAGGCCGAGGCGTTGCGGGAAACCGGCACGGTGGTTCGGGAGGAAACGGTGTGGGCCGGTGGTGGTTTGGCAGCCTTCTCCGGTGCCCAGATGCGGGCGCGGGGATGGATCGCACCAACCGTCGATGATCCGCTGGACTTGCCGCAGGCGGTGGGCGTCCAGGGCAATCTACGCTCCAGTCGCCAGACGCCACGCGCATGGAAGGCGATCTCGGTGACGATCGACGGGCGGTTGTCCACCGGTCGAGTGAACCAGATCCTCCGCGGGTTGGAGCAACAAATCGAGCAGGAGTCGGTGAACCTGATCGTCCTATGGATCGACCGAGCCGAGGCCTCCTATCGGGACGCAGCGCGATTTGCCGACTACCTGGCGGATCTGGATCCACAGCGCGTGCACACCCTGGCGGTGATCCGCCAGCCTTTGGAAGGTTCGGTCGGATTGATCGCTGCGGCATGTCGCGAATGCGTGGCTCTGCCCGGTGTGACCCTGGCGGCGGATGAGCGGGGGCGGGGACGCATGGAACAGCGGGCGATGCAGCGTGCCCTGGATAGTCTGGCCAGTCGCACGGGCCGGCCGCTGCCCCTGTTGAGCTGGTTGGTCGATGCCGACGTTCGCGTGCAAGAATTCGTGCACCAGGAGACTGGCCGCCGCGCCGTGTTTGCCGATTGGCAGGTCCAAGAACAACTCGATGCTCGATCCTGGACGCCGCGGACAACCATTGCAGGTCCCGCACCGCTGGATGCCGAATCGGCCGTGCGGTACCGCTTGATCGACCGCATCGAGGAGCGGCCGGAGTTGGCACTGGCCGCCTTGGGCGTCGACGCTCCGCCGCCGGAATTGCCCCTACCCTGGTTGGATGCGGTGATCCAAATGATTCTCAGTCAGGGATGGCTGCCGCGCCTGCTGTTGACGATCGGTTTTTTTGCCTTGATGGCTGAACTGGGAAATCCTGGGATCGGCGCGGGAGGATTCCTGGCCGCTGTCTGCTTCGTCGGTTTCTTCTGGATCGAAGCCCTGAATGGTAACGTGGAAATGCTGGAGGTGATCCTGTTCCTGGGAGGGTTGGCGGCGTTGGCCATCGAGATTTTCGTCATCCCTGGGTTCGGCATCTTTGGCATCGGCGGGTTGATCATGGTGCTGGCCTCGGTCGTGCTGGCCAGCCAGACCTTTATCTGGCCGACCACTTCGGAAGAGCTGCACGAAGTCGCAGTGAACCTTTTTTGGGTTGCCTGTTTGGCGTTGGGAGGCATGATAGGGCTGGTCCTGATGCAGAAGCATATCGAACGACTGCCGATGCTGCGCTGGGTGGTCCTGCAGCCGACCGACAGCGATCCTGCGCGCGAGCGACCGGCGGTTCGCGACCATTTGCTCGGCCAGATCGGTATCGCCACCACTCGATTGAACCCGTCCGGCAAGGCGCAGTTCGGTGACGAGATCGTGTCGGTCGTGGGATCGGGGCGGATGATCGACGAAGGAACCCCGGTGCGAGTCGTGGAAGTGCTGGGGAACCTGGTGATTGTGGACTCCGCGGAAGACGGAGATGTGGCATAGTGAGTGGGCACGTCCGCCCGGAATCATGAGGCGATCGGCCGGCAGTATGCGGGCCATCCCTGCACTCCTAGGAACAGCGATGAAAGTTGGCACCTTTGGCGGTATTCCCGTTTACATCCACTGGTCATTTTGGCTGTTGATCGCGGCTTATTTCTTTCCTGCCGTCATGTCGGGAGGGCTGGGTGCGGCCCTGTACGCTGTGGCGTTCATCCTGGCCATCTTCTTTTGCGTGGTATTGCACGAATTTGGTCACGCGACTGCTGCCGCCATGTATGGCATTCCCACCGCGGATATCACTCTGTTACCCATCGGTGGCGTGGCCCGGTTGCGAAGGATGCCGGATAACCCGCTGCACGAGCTGGTTATCGCCCTGGCCGGACCGGCCGTCAACGTCGTGATCGCCGGGGCCTTGCTGGTGCCCTGGATGTTCGGTGTGGCGGTCGGGCGGGCGGCTCCGGGCGTGGGCATCGGCACCGACTTCATCGAGCAACTCATTGCAGCGAACATCTTTCTGGTCGTCTTCAACCTGCTGCCCGCATTTCCCATGGACGGCGGTCGGGTGCTGCGCGGATTTCTGGCCATGCGGATGGGACAGTATCGGGCTACGCAAATCGCGGCGCGGGTCGGGAGATGGATGGCCTTGGGTTTCGCCATCCTGTCGCTGGTCAGCGGACATTTGATATTGCTGCTGATCGCCGCCTTCATCTTCTTTGCCGGTACGGCAGAACTGCTGAACGTCCGCATGCGCGAGATTGCTCGGCAGCAGCAGGCTGCCCAAGCCATGTGGGGAACCCGTCCCAGCTGGTACCAACACGTCTGGCCGCAGCAGGGCTCCTACTATGCATGGGACGACATGGCCGCCCCGACGCAAGATCCCGATGTGATTGATGTCGATTACGAAGTCCTCGACAACGGGCCGCCGCGTCGTTTGTAACGCCGCCGGGCCCCGTTCCTTGCAGCCGACAGCCGCGCCGACAATCGCCTGCATCGGCTACTGCTTGCGCC